>NZ_JBEOPS010000024.1:0-120886 GCF_040310305.1 Pseudomonas sp. HY13-MNA-CIBAN-0226 | reverse complement strand
TCGGCGAAAGCCTCGACAAAGATCTGCGTCGGGGCAAAGGAACCGAAATCAACAACGGTGCCCGCCCAGTCCAGAACCACGGCTTGCAGTTGATCGGGTTGTTTGTAATTCATGATGATCGCTCCAGCAAAAGGTATGAGGTGACTACAAGTTCAAGGGTTGGTGCCGACAACGACCGGTTGTACGGGCATCGAGACTGACTGTTGTTTTTCCACTGTTTTCGGACGGCTGTTCCAGAACGGAATCAACATCAAGCTGGCCAACAGTGCAGCGCCGGTGAACACCAGAAATACGGTAATTGTGTCGAAGTAACCGGGCAGCAAGCCGCCAAGGATTGCCCCTATCGAACCGCAACCGTTGACGAAACCTGCGGATGAGGCCGCTCCGTCCTTGCTACCGAAATCAATGGCCGCCGAGCCGCTGATCATCGAGTCCGGCCCATAGAGTGTCAGGCCCATCATGAACAGCAGGCCGACCACCATGTAGAGACTGCCGCTCTGCATTGCAGGAACAAACAACCCTAAGCAGACCGTGAGGACAACCAGGCTGAGGACACAGGCCGGCATACGACGAGCGCCGAAGTACTTATCTGAGGCAATACCGATAAGGATTGGGCCTACCAGCCCGGCCAGTTCAAAAGCGGTAGGTACAATCGCGGACGCAACTTTGCCAATTTCAGGCATGCGTTCGTAAATGATTACCGGACCCCATAAGAGAATGGCGTAGCGCGCGGGTTTAAGCATGAAATAGGCAAGGCCCAGAACCAGCACGGTTCGATTTTTCATGACGGTACGCAAGCCCGCCCACATGCTCTCGCGTGGAACGATGACGTTGCTGACAGGTTCTAGCTCGATCTCGACTGGAGGCAGACCTACGTCTTCCGGCCTGTTGCGCTGCAGGAAAAAGAACAACACTGCCACCACTAGCACCACAGCAGCGCTGCTGATGAACGCTATGCGCCAGTCGTGGTACAAGTTGTAGGCCCACCAACCGGCAAATGGCGTTGCTACCAGACCACCAAAGGCGTAACAGGTGCACCAATAACCCATTACGCGGCCACGTTCGCCAGTACTGAAGAAACTGCCAAGGTTCTTACATAGGCCTGACCAACCGGTGGACTGTGCAAGGCCCTGTATCAGCATGCAGGATACGAATATCGGTAACGTGGCGTAGGTGCCCATGAGCAGTGCCGCCACAGCCGATATAACCAGGCCACTAAGGACAACGATCCGCGGTCCGAAGCGGTCAGCGAAATTGCCCCATAGAAACTGGCCTGCGGCATAAGCAGTCAGATAGAGGGCGTCGAGGTTGGCCATCATGGACTTTTCGAGCATGAAGCTCGGGTCCTCGCCAATACCAAGCTTGGCGACAGAGAACGCTTTGCGGGTGAAATAGAAGGCGGCATAGGCCAACCAGGTAATTAGGAAAACCTGCACGCGCCAACGGTGGAGGGATTTCCAGCCACTTGCGAGCGGGCCTGTGGTGTTTTTGTTCATGGTGTTCTGATCCCGTATGAGGTGCCAGACAGCGCAATTAATTGGTTTTTGTTTTTGTTTTCGGTGCAGAAGTCCTGTCCAAGCACACACCATCGAAAAGATGACCATGAGGATGGCGTCAGGCTTCAAGCATTAATTTGCCGCGATCGCTGACTTCTGCTCGGCGTTGCCAAGCGGTAAGTCACCGAATCCATGCTTAAAAAAGACCCCTATCCAAGGGTGCTACCCATTGCACCGATGCTCGAATCGACAGGGATCTTGAAAGGGGTCGATCAGGTTGCTGGTTTTGGCATGTCCACGCCCATTGCCACGAGGCTGTCGGCAATGGCGCGTAGAAGCTGGTGGACGATGTATTCGTCGATCTGTCCGATGCAACCGATGCGAAAGCTTTCAGCCTCGGTCAGCTTGCCCGGGTAGATGATGAATTGGCGGGTCTTGAGTTCTTCATAGAAATGCATGAACTGGAAGTTCGGGTGCTCGGGGCAGAAGAATGTGGTGATGATCGGCGACAGCCAGCAGTCTTCCAGCAGGGTGCGGAATCCGAGTTCACGCATGCCACTTACCAGGACGTCACGGTTGCGT
The DNA here is from genome assembly GCF_040310305.1 of Pseudomonas sp. HY13-MNA-CIBAN-0226. Classification (NCBI taxonomy): domain Bacteria; kingdom Pseudomonadati; phylum Pseudomonadota; class Gammaproteobacteria; order Pseudomonadales; family Pseudomonadaceae; genus Pseudomonas; species Pseudomonas sp. HY13-MNA-CIBAN-0226. The sequence goes on along the minus strand of NZ_JBEOPS010000024.1, from coordinate 118,808 downwards.
GTGTAGCGCGCCAGACGACCATGCACACCGCCTTCGAGCGCGTGCTGTTCGAGGGCTTTATGGAAGGCCACCACGCTGTGAGTTGGCGGAGTGAAGCGCCACTGACCGGTGCGCTCCATGTACACCCACTGCTCGTAGAGGTCCAGGGACAGGGAGTTGGCTCGGCCCTTTGCAGTCTCCAATACCGAGCGGCGGATGATCACGAAGCCGAAGCCAGGAATACCTTCGATGCATTTGTTGGCCGAAGACACCAGCACATCAAAGGCAATGTCTTTGACGGTTACCGGCACAGCGCCGAAAGTGCTCATGGCGTCGATAATCAGGCTTTTACCGTGGGCCTTTACCACGTCGGAAATCTCACGCAGCGGGTTGAGGATGCCGGAACTGGTTTCGCAGTGGACCAGAAAGACGTGGGTCACATCCGGATTTGATTTGAGCAGAGCATCAACTTCATCAGGCTGCGGCGGCAGGTAGTCACCCTTGTCTAAAGTGATGTATGCCCTGCCAAGGTATTCCAGCGTTTTGGTGGCGCGCTGGCCATAAGCGCCATTCATCAGCACCAGCGCTTTGCCATCACGCGGGATGGCGGTGGCCAGCGCCGCCTCTACTGAATAGCTACCGCTACCTTGGAGCGGTACGCAAGCAAAACTGTCGTCCTGCACCCCTGCCATGCCAAGAAGGTTCTGGCGAACTTCGGCGGTGACTTGGTTGAAGGCACCATCCCATGAACCCCAATCGCGAAGCATGGCTTCCTTGGTCGCTTTGGAGGTGGTCAGGGGGCCCGGTGTCAGCAGGTAAGGTTCACCCAGAGCAGGTTTTGCCAGTGGCTGGGTCATCGGGAACTCGGCTTTGGTCATGATCTTCTCCGGCGGTTTTGTTGTTGTGAGGAGTGATGCCTTGGATTTGATTTATCACGCAGAAAAATGACCGGTAAACAGAAAACTGAAAAAAACAGCCCGATAATGAATTCAGCGCTCATCCGCTCGAAATCAATGTTTGTTAATAGTCAGTAAAGACAATGAGATAGGATAAATTTTCTGGTGAGAAAGCATCGAATTCCGCAGCGCAAAATTACCTATGAATCCATAGGTCTTCTGCGCGATAAGGTCGCTAGACGCTGTTGTCTGGTGCCGTAATGATCGACTCTCATCTTTGGTATTGGTTTTTCCGATGCGGACCCTGGAGCAACCGATTTGAGCGACCTACCTGCGAATGTCATCGTCGACATCACACTAAGCGTGTCCCAAGTGATCAGGCGTATGCACAACTCAAACTCAGGGCTTAAGATAGCTGCTGACTTCCTGGCCTATTCGACCGGGTCGACCTAAAGCCAGAGCGCGAATAATGCTTGAATCGGAACTCAAAGCTTTCTACATGGTTGCCCAATTAGGCAGCGTGACCCTCGCCGCCAGGAAGCTGGGGCTGAGCCAACCCACGGTGACCAACCAGATTCGCCAGCTGGAAAGTCAGTTTGCAGTCGAGCTTTTTTATCGGGGTGGCAGGCGTCTGACTCTCAGCGAGACCGGTACCCGGTTATTGCCACTGATCAAGCCGATGATCTCCCATGGTTTGAACATCGAATTCTTTTTGACCAACGCCAGCAGCAAAGCCGGGAAACTTCGCATCGGTGCCACCGCGCCCTACTACATCCTGGATTTGTTAAAAGCTTTTCGCGAACAGCATGAAGTGCAAGTCAGTCTGGAGTTGGGCAACTCACAACAGATGATTAATGCGCTGGATGAGTACCGGGTCGATCTGGTGACGTCCTCTCAGCAGCTGACTGACCCGCGACTGTTTTGTCTGCCATTGGGGCAAGATCCGTTGGTACTGGTAGCTCATCGAAGCCATCCGCTGGCGAACCAGAGCCGCATCTCTCTAAGCTCTATCGAACATCATTGTGTGCTCATGCGGGAACACGGCTCTCACACCCGCCAACTTACTGAAGACATGCTTGTACAAGCCCAGATCAAGCTTGAGAACGTCATCGAGATTGGCAGCCGGGAGGCCATTCGGGAGGCGGTGCTGCGTAACATCGGGGTGAGCATCATTGCTCGCAACGAAGTGCCTGACAGTCAGGAGTTACGCATCGTGACGATTCATCAAGCCACCTTGCTCGACGAGTTTCTCTACTGCCTGAAAGAGCGACGCGCTGCACGTCTGATTGACGATTTCCTGCAAGTGGCGCAAAAACGCTTCGTCAAGCGGCGAACTTGATCAGCACAATACCCAAAGTAACGGCAACGGCGGCAATCAATCGACGGCGACCGAATGGCTCTTTGAACAGGAGCGTGGCAATTACCGCGCCGATGATCACACTGCTCTCGCGCAATGCGGCGATTTTCGCCACGTTCTCCAGAGTCATCGCCCAGAGCACCAGGGCATATGCTGCGCAGTAAGTCAGCCCACCAAACACCGACATTCGCCAATGGCCCTGCACATGCTGGAGCAGCGCCTGGCGCCGACGCTTCGCGGCAAAAAGCGGGATCGGCACGCTAAGTATCAAGGTGAAGTACACCAGATAAGAAAGCACTCCCTGAGCGCTCCGCACCCCTTGAGCATCAATGACCGTGTACAAGGCCACACAAACGCCAGCGGCCAAAGCATTACGGGGCGCCTGCCACTGTTCTGTCACGCGTAACAGGCTAAGAACCCCGAGCGACAAGATAACCACGCCAGTCAAGCCCAGCGGTGACAAGGTCTCCCCCAGCCACAGGGTCGCAAACACCACCACCAGCAAAGGTGGCAAACCGCGAACCAGTGGGTACACCTGGCCGAAATCGCCAAAGTGGTAAGCCCTGATCAAGAAGTAGCGATAGAACAGGTTGACCGCCACGGACAGCCCAATCAGCCCCCATACCGGCACTGCAGGTGCCTCGACAAAGGGCAAGACGATCAACGCGACAATAAACGCGACACTGTCGACCATTGCCATCGAGGATAGTCGATCGGTGCTGGATTTGACTACGGCGTTCCAACTGGCGTGCATGAAAGCAGAAATCAGTACCAGCAATGTGGCCAGATTGGCGTCGGACATGGGGTGGCTCACTCCAGGAAAGCCGCCAGCATGCCAACCACAAACTCATCAATCCAATCGGTTATTGGGTGGTTTGGTATCAGTAGAACTGATTTACCCATCTCGAATCAGGTCGTTGGTAATCGAGCTGCCCGGCCCAGCGCGGGCCCTAAGGCGCAAAAGACCTATGGATTCATAGGCTTTTTTTCGCAGTGAAATCAGATGCTTCAGAGAAACTAAAGTAATTCTATCTAATTGTTTTTAATAGCTATTGATAAAAATCTAGTTCTGGCCGACGAGTGCTAAATTCGGTGTGTGGTGTTTTTTTCAGTTTTATATTTGCGGGGCATTTTTGTGCGTGATACATCAAATCCAAGCGAGCTAACTTCCGTACGGCAACAACAGATTGCCGACATTCGCTAACTTCCTATCTGCCAGTCATTCGCTCACTACCGTTGTTTTTCATCGGTGCCACCATTGGTTTTGGTGGCTGGCATTGCATAGGGATTCACCATGGCTTCTACCATCGCCCAACTCTCTAACGTGCCGCTTTCGGTTCAAGGCATAGGTAAATCATTCGGTAAACTCAGCGTACTCGATGATGTCTCGCTTGAGGTCAAGGCGGGCGAGCTTGTGTGCTTGCTCGGGCCTTCAGGGTGTGGAAAAACCACGCTATTGCGGATCATCGCCGGCCTGGAAAAACAAGACGCCGGTCGTCTGATGATTGGCCCCAGAGACATTTCTCGCGCTCACCCTCAGGAGCGTGACTACGGGATCTTATTTCAGTCTTATGCGTTGTTCCCCAACCTCACCATTGCGCAAAATATTGGCTATGGCCTGAGCACGCGTAACCTCCTGCTCTCTCAAGTACGCGAACGTGTCCAGGAAATGCTTGAGCTGGTCGGCCTGACTGCTATGGCTGGCAAGTACCCAGGACAATTGTCCGGCGGACAGCAGCAGCGTGTGGGCCTGGCCCGTGCTTTGGCTCCCTCGCCTTCGCTGTTGCTACTTGATGAACCGATGTCTGCACTGGATGCAAAAGTTCGCGAACATCTGCGTCACGAACTGCGCTCCCTGCAACGCAAGCTCGGTATCACCACGGTCATGGTCACTCATGACCAGGATGAAGCGATGGTCATGGCGGACCGTATCGCGGTGATGAATCAAGGCCGCATCGAGCAATTCGACACTCCGGAAAATATCTATCGCTCGCCCGCAACACCTTTTGTCGCCAACTTCATCGGCCATGCCAATTGGCTCGACTACCAGAGCCTGAGTAACGGCCAAGCTCACCTGGGTGCTGCGTCTCTGAACATTGACCAAGACACTGCTGGCGGACCAGGCCGGCTATTTTGCAGGCCGGAAGCATTACGCATCGACAATTACCCCCAAGCTTCAAACAGCATGGCCGCACAGGTCATCGAAAAACTGTTTCTGGGCAATCGCTACCGGCTCACGGTAGAGCTGGACCAGCTTCGAGGCCAGCCTATTGTTGCGGAGATCAGTGCTGACCTCAACGCCCCGCCAATAGATGCCGAACGGGTATGGCTGACGCTTCCATCCCACAGCTTGCGGGCCTTTCCAGGAGCGGTGCGATGACCAGCTTGCAGTTACCTCAAACAGCTCCTCTGCAGCCAGAACCTTTGACGCGGTCGCCTAAAGCCGTACTCCTTGACCTTCTATTCACCCGCGGCGTGAAGCTGTTGATGGTGCTGTTGCTGGTCGTTGGACTCGCACTGCCGCTGATGAGCATGCTGAGTAAAGTAGTCGATGTACAAAACGGTCTTGCCGGTGTCTGGCAGATGATCACGAGCTCACGCTTTTTGTGGTTGCTGGGCAACAGCGTCAAGGTTTCTCTGAGCACCGTTGCATTGGTAGTGCCCGCTGCATACGTATTCGCCTATGCCCTGCAACGCAGCTGGATACCAGGCAAAGCGTTGCTTCGAAGCCTATCGCTGTTGCCGCTGATGGCGCCGTCCATGCTGTCAGCTATCGCGCTGATCTACTTGTTCGGAAACCAGGGACTGCTGAAATCGTGGTTCGCGGACGGCATTTACGGCTATTCCGGTATCGTGCTGGGGCAAGCGTTTTACAACTTCCCAATGGCCCTGATGATCCTCATCTCTTCTTTGGGCCTGGCCGATGCACGCCTGTACGACGCGTCTATCAGTATGGGGGCGAACCATTGGAAAACCTTCCTTAATGTCACATGGCCCGGCACCCGCTACGCGGTGTTTGCCGCCAGTTGCCTGGTGTTCACGCAAACCATCACCAACTTTGGTATCCCGGTTGTTATCGGCGGCGACTACCAAGTGCTGGCGATGGAGGCGTACAAGTCGGTGGTGGGCCAGCAAAAATTTTCTGAAGGCGCGCTGATTGGCAGCGTCTTGTTGGTTCCGGCCCTCATCAGCTTTGCGGTTGATGCATGGATGCGCAGATTGCGTGGCAGCCAGGTCAGTAGCCAGGCAGCCACTTATGTAGCGCCGAGCAATCGGCTGCGTGATTCTATTTTGTTATTGATCGCCGGGGCGATCGGCTTAGCGCTCCTGAGTCTGGTGGTGGTTGCGGTCGGGGCGTCCCTGATCAACTTCTGGCCGTACGACTTGACGGTTTCACTACGGCACTACAATTTCGAATCAGGCGGTGATGTCGGGTGGTTGGCGTACGGCAACAGCGTGTTGCTGGCAAGTCTAACCGCCGTGATCGGTACACCGGTGATTTTCACCTGTGCCTACCTGATGGAGAAAACCCGCAGCGGCTGGCTTGATAACCTGCTGCGATTGCTGTGCATGTTGCCGATGGCAGTGCCTGGTCTGGTCATGGGACTTGGGTATGTATTTTTCTTCAACCATCCTGCCAACCCCTTGAACGGCATGTACGGTGGCATAGCGTTAATGGTTGTGTGCTGCGTAATGCGGTTCCTGACGCCGGCACAAATGACCGCGACCACAGCCTTGCGCCAACTGAACGAAGAGATTGAATCCGCTTCGCTTTCTCTGAAAGTGCCACTGCTCACCACCTACCGGCGAGTGACGCTGCCCATCTGCCTGCCTGCATTGCTGGAGGTGTTTCGCTACCTTTTCGTCTCCTCGATGACCTCGGTATCGGCGCTGATTTTTCTATACAGCCCCGACACAATTTTGGCGGCAGTCGCGGTACTCAATCTGGACGACGCAGGCAACATCGGCGCGGCTGCCGCCTTGTCTACGCTGATCCTCCTGACTTCAGCCCTTGTGTCCATAGTGCTTTACATGCTGTCGCGCGGCCTGGTCAGGTACACCCAACACTGGCGAACCGGAACCGCTTGAATCGGTAATTTCTGCTGTCACCCTCCCACTGAATGAGACCTACCATGATCAAATCCTGGACTACCCTCGTTGCCGCCATTCTTGGTGCCGGCATCGCCAGCACGGCTTTCGCCAGCACGGAACTGACCGTCTACACGGCCATGGAAAACGAGCAGCTTGCTGGATACAAAAAAGCCTTTGAGGCCAAGAACCCCGATATTCAGATCAAATGGGTGAGGGACTCGACAGGGATCATCACGGCCAAGTTGCTGGCTGAAAAAGCCAATCCGCGGGCAGATGCCATCTGGGGCCTGTACGCATCGAGTGTGGCGTTGCTGGGCAAGGAAGGCATGCTTCAAGCGTATGCGCCCAAAGATGTTGAGAAAGTAGATCAGCGCTTTCGTGACAGGCAAAATCCGCCTCAATGGGTCGGCAATGGAGTGGAAGCGACCGCCGTCTGCGTGAACACGGTAGAAGCCAAAAAACAGGGCCTCCCGATTCCCACCAGTTGGGAAGACCTGACCAAGCCGATTTACAAAGGCAAAATCGTCATGCCTAACCCTGCCTCCTCAGGCACGGGCTATTCAGCCGTCAATGCATGGTTGCAAATAATGGGTGAAGACAAGGCCTGGGCTTTCATGGATAGGCTCCACGCCAACATTGGCCAATACACCCACTCCGGCTCAAAGCCCTGCACTCAGGCAGCAATGGGTGAATACCCGATCGGCATTTCCCTCGATTACCGGGCAGTCACCTTGAAACGTCAAGGTGCGCCGCTGGACATTGTGCTGCCGACCGAAGGCCTGGGTCTGGACATCAACGCGGTGGCGCTGATGAAAGGCAGCAAAAACCTTGAAGCGGCCAAAAAACTCGAGGATTTCGCAGTCAGCGAACAAGCGTTCCTGCTGTATCAACCCAATGCAGCCGCATTGGCTCGCCCGGAATTCAACAGCAAGTTGGCGGAAATGCCCGACGCATACTACGACCGACTGATTACTGTCGATTTCGACCAGGCGGGCGGGCAGCGGGCCGCAGTGCTGGAGAAATGGCGAGCGCGTTACGACGGTAAAACCGAAGCAAAAAACTAACGCAAAGTAAGCGCCACGCGGCGCTGCAGCCTGCTGCGCCGCATGGGGTAAAACCCAATGGCTCCCCCGCCGCAAACAACCAATGAACCACACCGCGCCGATTGTACTTACCCCACGCCCGCTTACAGCACCCACTCGAACCCGTCAGGCAGTGATGATGGTTTGGGAGGCATAGGGCAGAAACATCGGAATACCTTACGTTGGCTCAACATCCGAATGTACGTGTTCTGGGCCAGGGCCGCCGAGTTGTCACTGCCGCCCAGGCGTCGGCGCAACCAACTGCACAGCCCGATATTGCGGACACCTCCCTGTAAGAGTTGGCTTGCCCGCGATGGCCGTTAACGATGACGCGGAGTAACTGGAGCTCCGCGGCAGTCTCGGGTTCATCGCAGTCAAGCACGCTCCCTCAAAGGCATGAACCGCCTACGCTGATCCGTCAGGATTTACCACCAACCCGCCCCACATAGTTCAACACAAACTGCACATGCGCCTTGACCCCAGTGGTCAGTGTTCCATCGTCCACCGAAAAATACGGGCTATGGTTGGGTGCCGCCTTGTTCATGTCCTGCGCCTCAGGCGTCGCGCCGAGAAACACGAACAGCCCCGGGACTTTTTCCGCGTATAGCGAGAAGTCTTCGCTGGGCGACAGTGGAGCCGGCAGCCGCTCGACTTTGCCCGGCGCCGCCAACTCCAGCGCCGGGACCATCGCTTCGGTCAAGCCAGGATTATTGGTGGTCACCGGTGCGTAGTGCATCACTTCCAGGTCGGCCTTGACCTCATAAGCAGTGGCGATGCCGCTGACCAGGGTCGGCATTTTAGCCAGGATGGTGTCGCGGATATCGGCGTTGTTGGTGCGGATGGTGCCGGACAGGATCACGGTTTCTGGAATTATGTTGGTCGCGGTGCCGCCGTTGATCGAGCCGACACTGATCACGCCCATACCCTTGGTCAAGTCGATGCGACGGCTGACTAGGGTCTGCAGGCCGTCGACGATTTTCTCGCTGGCGACAATCGGGTCGACCCCGGTCCAGGGTGCCGAGCCATGGGTCTGCTTGCCGTTGACCGTGATGCGGAAATCGTCGGCACTGTTCAACGCGGTGCCTGGCTTGTAGTACAGGTGCCCGCTCGGGTAGCCGGACATCACGTGCACGCCGAACACCGCTTCAACTTTGGGTGAATCCAGCGCGCCGTCGCGGATCATCGCCTTGGCGCCGATCACCGCGTGAGTATCGAAATCGTCGACGTCAGCCGCGCCCTCTTCCGCCGGCTGGAACAGGAACACCACGGTGCCTGGCACATCCTCACGGTGTTCGGCCAGGACCCGGGCAGCGCCCAGCAACATCGCGGTGTGAGCATCATGGCCGCAGGCATGCATTACCGGCACGGTCTTGCCCAGGCGCACGCCCTCCGCCTTGCTGGCGAATGGCAGGCCGGTCATTTCCTTGACCGGCAATGCATCCATGTCGGCACGCAGGGCGACTACAGCGCCAGGCTTCCCACCGCGCAATACCCCGACTACACCAGTCTTGCCCACGCCGGTGCGTACTTCGATGCCCCAGGATTTCAGTTGCTGGGCGACCAGCGCGGAGGTCTGGGCCTCCATGTTTCCCAGTTCCGGGTGTTGGTGAATGCTGTGGCGCAGGTCGATCACTTGCGCACTGGCTGCGGCGACGGCCGGATTAACCCAAGGTGCATCGGCAGCGTTGCACAGCGTGGGCGCCATGGCCGCGAATATGGCGAGGCCAAGAGGGGCTGGAAATTTCATCGGTAGGTATCCCTTTTGTTTTTTGTTGTTGGAAACGGTTTTGGATCGGCAGCACTGCGGTCAGAAGATCCGCAGCGGCCACTCGACCACGACAATGTTCATGGTGATGTCCCCATCCGGCTGGCCGCCAATGGCGTTGTGCATGCCCCGGCGTAGGCGCACGCGCATGTCCTTGGCCGGACCGCTTTGCACGACGTAGCGTGCTTCCAGGTCCAGTTCCTTGTGCGAGGCGCCGTCGGCATTGGCCCAGGCGCCGTAGTGCGGATTGGGCGAGCTGGTGATGTCGTAGCCGTAAACATAGCGCCCCATAAAGCTTAAGCCGGGCACGCCGTAGGGAGCCAAGTCGAGGTCGTAGCGCACTTGCCAGGACTTTTCATTGGGACCGTTGAAGTCGGACGCCATGACTGCGTTGCTGAGGAAGATAGAGTTGCCGAAGGCTCCGGAACCATTGTTGCCAAAGCCGATGTAGTCGAACGGGGTATCGCCGATGACGTGTTGGAAGGCGACGGTGAGCTTGTGATTGAGCAGCGAGTAGGCCATCAGGCCGGACCAGGCCGTGGTGTCGATCGCGCCGGCATTGGACTGACCCTGGTCCCGTGAGTGGTAGAGGTTGCCCTCCAGGTCCAATCTGCTGCCTGCGCTGGGCTTCCAGGCATAACTGCTGCCGATGTATTGCTGGCGCCACAGATCTTCGAACTCAGAGCCGTACAGACTGATGGCCCCCTGCTCGCCCAGCGCATAGCGGCCACCGGCGAAGTCGACAGCGGCGGTCTGCACATTGGCGTAGTTGGCCCACAGCCCGCCCCGGCTGCTGGTCGAGGCCGGCTCGATGCCCGCGGTAAAATGCCCGCCTTCGAGCAGCAAATCCTTGACGTCCTTGCTGCTCAGCAGAAAGCCGGTCGCGGTGCTGGGTAAAACCCGTAAGTCCGCGGTAGCGAACACCGGATTCAGCACTTCCATTTGACCGTAGCGTAATTGGCTTTGCGCGTACCGCAGCTTGAGCGAGGCGCCAGCACGGCCAAAAACATCTTTGGGCTCGCTCTCGTCATTGAGCTGGATGTTGCCGTAACCGGCGTGGCCGGCGCCACCGTCCAGTTTGAATGCGGCGTAGCCGAACGCATCGACGCCAAGTCCGACCGGGCCTTGGGTAAAACCGGAGGCAAAACTCAGGCGTTCTCCCAGGGCGACGTCGCGGGGATCGCGCCGATTGTGCTGGCGCTGATCATGACCGTCGCCGGAGATCCGGGTGTTCAAAACATTGAAACGGTTGACCAGGGTCAGGTGACTGTCCGCGAGGAAGCCCTGCTCATCGGCCACGCAGATTCCGGAAAAAATCGCCGTGCAGGCAGCAGCCAACGGCCACAACTTTGAAGTATGGGACATGCACAAATCCATTAGATTTAAGAGCGCTAAAGCGCCTGTTTTTATTATTCGGCCGTGGATCGGTGCCAAGGCCGTCGGGGGATTGCTCAGTCGAGGCGTTTGCCTGCGGTTTCCCTGGACATCGTCACGCCGACGAGGGTGGCGCAGAGACAGATCATCACGTACAGCGCAGGCGCATGATTGTTCCCAGTCAGACTGATCAGGCCGGTGGCAAAGAACTGGGCGAAACCGCCAAAGATCGAGACGCCGAGGCAGTAGACCAGGGACAGGCCAGTGGCGCGGATGGCGCGAGGGAACATCTCAGTCAGCATCACCACCGACGGCACGGTGATCATCACCAGCAGGAAGGTGTTGAAAATCGATACCAGCATCAGCGTGATAATCGTCGGGAAATGGGTCATCAACAGGAAGGCCGGGTAAATCAGGATCAGCATCGGCACGCTGCCCAGGACAATGGTGCGACGCCGGCCGATCCGGTCACTGAGCTTGCCGGCCCATAGCGACAGAATAATCTGCACGAGGGCGCCGAGGCAGGATGCGCCAATACCGACCTGCAGCGGCAGATGCAACACTGCAACGGTGTAGTTGGTCATGTAGTCGAGGACGATGTAACTGCTGGCGGTACCACCGATCGCCATCAGTATCCCGGCGATAAGTACGCCGCGATGATGGGTGAATATCTGCCGCAGCGGTGACGCCTGATGCGCGCTGGGCTCGGCTGCGGTTTCCTGCAGGTGACGACGGATATACACGCCGACCGGCAGCACCAGCACCCCCACCAGGAACGGGATGCGCCAGCCCCAGCTTTCCAGATCAGCGTCGCTGAGGCCAGCACTCAAGGCCAAGCTCACCAGCGAGCCCATGAGAAAACTCAAGCCCTGGCTGAAGAACTGCCAACTGCCATAGAAGCCGCGGTTGTGGTCATCGGCATACTCCATGAGCATCGCGGTCGAGGCGCCGACTTCACCACCGATGGCAAAGCCTTGCACCAGCCGCGCCGCAACAATCAACAGCGGCGCCGCCAGACCGATCTGCGCGTAGGTTGGGGTCAGCGCCAGTGCCGTTGAACCCAGCGCCATCAGGCACAGGGTCAGCAACATCGCCGGCTTGCGTCCGGCGCGATCGGCGTAGGCACCAATGATCAGGCCGCCCAGCGGGCGCATGACGAAGCCCAAGCCGAAGGTCGCCAGCGCCAGCAACAACTGGCCGAGCTCGCTTTGCGCGGGAAAGTACTGCCGACCGATCACAGTGGCAAAAAAACTGAATACCGAAAATTCAAAGAATTCCAGCGCCGAGCCGAAGGTAATGGCGGCGATTGCACGGGAACTCAGGGCAGGACGACGGGCGCTAGCCTCGCCTCCCTGCGCGGTTGCAGTAACGGACATGCTTTCTCCTTTGCCAGGCGCAGCGACTGCCCCGGCCGACAGTGGGCGATCAGGCCAGGAAGGATTCAACCAGGCGCACCCAGTAGCTCGCCCCCAATGCCAGGCAGTCATCGTTGAAGTCATAACCGGGGTTGTGCACCATGCAGCCGCCCTCGCCGTCACCGTTGCCAATCACCAAGTAGCAACCCGGACACTGCTCCAGCATCACTGCGAAGTCTTCGCTGCCCGTGAGCGGTGACATGTCGGTGATCACCCCGTCGCTTCCCAGCCAATCCAGCGCTACCTGGCGGGCAAATACTGTGCTCCGGAGGTCGTTGATCAACGCCGGGAAACGCTGCGTCTCATCGACTTCGACCGTCGCGGTGGCGCCGAAGCTGGCGGCTTGAGCCTGGACCACCGCAGTGATGCGCTCGATCAGCAGATCACGGACGTCGGGCTTCAGCGCCCTGACGCTCAGTTGCAATTCGGCGTGGTCAGGGATCACGTTGGGGGCGATGCCGGCGTGAAAGGAACCGACCGAGACCACTGCACAATCCAGCGGGTTGACGTTGCGCGAGACGACACTCTGCAGCGCCTGGACAATCGCAGAGCCGGCGAGGATGGCGTCGATGGCCTTGTGGGGCATCGCCCCATGACCGCCCACGCCATTGACGGCAATGGTCAGAGTGTCGGTGGACGCCATGAACGGGCCGGGCAGAAAACCGAACTTGCCTGTTGGCAGTCCCGGCATGTTGTGCATCGCAAATATGGCGTCACAGGGAAATAGCTCGAAGAGACCGTCCTCGATCATTCGCCGGGCGCCGCCATCGCCCTCTTCCGCCGGCTGGAAAATCAGCACCAGGATGCCGTCGAACTCACGGCTCTGCGCAAGATGCTTGGCGGCCGCCAGCAGGATTGCGGTATGGCCATCGTGCCCGCAGGCATGCATCACGCCTTCATTGCGGCTGGCGTACGGCAGGCCGGTCTGCTCGACGATGGGCAATGCGTCCATATCCGCGCGCAGGCCGATGACGCGGTTACTGGCACCCTGGCGCAAGCGTCCAACGACGCCCGTACCGCCCAGACCACGGTGCACTTCGTAGCCCCACGCCTCAAGCCGGGAGGCGACCAGGTCGCTGGTGGCGAACTCTTCAAAGCTCAATTCAGGATGGGCATGCAGGTGTCGGCGCAACGCAATCATTTCTTCTTCAAGCGCTGCGATACCGGATAATACGCATGGCTGGGTCATGGGTTTTCCTTGTTGTTATTAACGGGCATGCTGCGGGTCCGATAATAGGCAGCCGGCCCATCCGCCGGCAGTCGCAAAATGGTTGGACTGAAAACCATTGGTTTACGCCTGACGAAGGAATAAGACATGAAACTGCATCAGTTGCAGGCATTGGTGGCGATCGCCGATTGCGGCAGCATCCGCGCTGCAGCCCGCAAGATCGGAGTCTCGCAGACCGCCGTGGCGAAGTCGCTGCGGGAACTGGAGAGCCACCTGCAACTGCCGCTGCTAACGCGCAACGCCAGCGGCGTGATGCTCACCCAATATGGGCGCTCGTTGCTGCTGCACGCCAGGCAAATGCTAGGCCAACTGGCGCTGGCACAGCTGGAGCTGACTCACCTGCGGGGCCAGACTGAAGGTCACCTGCGCCTAGGAATTTCGCCGTGGATGGGCATGACCCTGCTGCCCGAGGTGGTGCAGTTGTTCCGCCAGCACATGCCACAAGTTCGGCTGGAGATTTTCGAGGGTTTGATGGCAGTCACCTTGCCGCGGCTAAGGGACGGCACCATGGAATTGGCGGTGGGCCTGGTCTCAGCGCTGATGCCGCGCCCGGAGTTCGCCTGCGACCCGTTGTTTTCCTACGAAATGACGGTGATTGCTCGCCATGGCCATCCCAGGCAGGATTGCCGCTCGATCCACGATTTGCTGGATCAGGATTGGGTCGTCAACTATCCGGACGCCAACCACGACAGTTTCATGCACGAACTCTTCGGGCAACACGGCGCGCAGATCGCCGTGGAGCATGTGCAGCGTGCCCACTCGCTGCAACTGATGCTTTCACTGACCGAGCAGACCGACATGCTTAGCTATTGCCCCGAGCCGATGCTGACCGTGCCGATCTTCGGCGACCGCGTGACCCGGTTGAACCTTACCGAATCCTTCGCCACCGACACCATCGGCATCGTCACCCCGCGCAACAGCCAGCCGGGCAGCGCCGCGCAGTGCTTCATCGAATGCATCCTGCAGGTGGTGCGTCGCCGCTCACGCTCGTCGAAGGCCGAAGACCGACGTCTGTTTGATGCCTTGCAATTGCTGATCTGAATCAGGCCGCTCGAACCACTACGACCGCGCAGCCAATGCTGCCGTCATCCACCTGTGACAGGCCTTGAGGACTTCGTCAGCAAACGGCGAGTCGTCCGGCCACGCACAGGGCAATCATTTTCTCGCGCCAATCCGCGGGCGGCGCATTGACAGCCTTGGGTCCAGGCTGTGTGAAAACGCTATAAATACGTCGAAAACTGAGAGTCACGAGCGAGACCTCTTAAAAAAGGCTCAGATCCAACATCAAAAACAGCATCAGATTGACGCCGTTTGGCTGATTTCGCTGTCCTCGAGTCCGGCAAAATTTCTCGGCTAACTTCATCCCGCGCGAGCTCAAGTGAATCGGGCTCCGGTGACTGGTTCAGTTCGCTTGGTGGCCGCCAATTGCTTTCATTCGCGGCTTCACAGGACGAAGTACCCGGAGGACTAATCCAAATCGTGTTTCGCTCGACATTTGGGGTAGGCGCTGCAGCCCCAGAAACGCTCTCCTGCTCTATTACCTGTCTTACGGATACGAATTTTGAAAGCGCTCCCACACCGCGGGCAACGGCGTTCCGCAAAAGGGTCGTTTCGCTCTTTCAGGCGTTGTACATGCTCGTAGTGGGTAGTGAGCGTACTGTCCCTCTTCCCGCTCTCCAGCGCCTTCACCATTGCACTCACCTGCACTTCGTTGAACACAGGCTGCTCAAAGGACTTGATATAGCGGATGAAGCTGACGCCTTGGGTGACATTGTCCGGCATGGCGGTCTTGAAGCTGCCGCCGCCGACGAAGGCGATTACCGAATGGATGTGCCCGGGCGGAACGCCTAGCAGCGCTTCTAGCTCCTTCAAGTGCTTGTAATTCTGCCGCAGAGGGTTCTGGAACCTTAAGCGATGCCGGAAAATCTGCTGTGTCTACTGGGCCTGGCGCTCACCTCGGAAAATCGTACGTCCGGCCAGGTCATCTACCCAGCACCGCAAAGGTGATTAAAGCTGTGGTTTATGACTTCGGCCCGAGCCGGGCCGGTGAGCATGCGCGTAACTTCCTCGGCACGTGCCAATCGTCACGTATGAATGGGCACGATCCGTATGCCTACCTCAAAGAGGTGCTAACGCGACTGCCGGCGCAGCGGGCGAGTGAGATTGAACGACTGCTGCCGCATCGGTGGGTATCTGCCTGAGTCATGCAAGGTAACTTCGGCGGACGCTTATAGATCTCCGAAGCTTCGTGCGTGTCTAGAAACCCGGGGGCGATTCACCACATTTGGAAGCGCAAAGTGGCAGCAGCGGCCTTACAAAACTACAGCTTCGTCACAAAAGTCCGCGCCTGATACAGCGCAAAGCTGCTAAGCACGATAATAAGGGCGACTGCGAGCATGTCGGCCCCCGGAAAACCCCAGAATTCAGACATAGTGCTTCCTTATTGATAATAGTAAGTAGCAACAACCATCAGGCCAGCGCAGTGTCGCGCATGCGTTGACGACCAAAGTCGTTAACCCTGAATTTGAACAGCACTCGGCCGGCACCAAAATAGGCCTGATCATCTAGCTTCTCCTCAACACTTTCGATGATGCCGCTGGAGAACAGGTCCGTCAGGGTGACACGGGTGTTACCGCGCCAGTAGGCACCGCTAATACCGTACTCACTCATCAGCGTATCGGTGATTTGCCAGTCCCAGATACCGACGTCCTGCTGATCGTTGATCAACTGGAGAATGCGGCCCTTCATATGCAGTTTATTCATGGCTTGCTCCCATCATCACGAGGTAACTGCATCAGCGGCAGTGCCAGTTTTTTTGCGGTCGGTTGATACGGCGCGCACGACTTCGAGCACCTCATCACTTTCGGTGAACATCACAAACCCGCCCGCCACAAACAGCACCAAACCTGCCAGGAAGTTCCACTCGGGAAACTTCAGCGTGAAGGCGGCGAGGAAGATCACCGCAAACAAACCATACAGCGCGGCAATAGCTTGCCCGCGGCCGACGCCAATCAGTGGGAACGACTTGTACCAAGAGACGTAGCAGAAGGCGAAAGTCACGCCCGCTAACGTCAGCCAGCCGATGGCGGCCCAATTGAATGTGGCGACCACGAGTTCGACTACCGGCTGATCGGTAAACAAATAGATGGCAGGCAAAATCAGTGCGACCCAATACAGCACTTCAGCGGTAAAACGCACTGTAATGCCTACATCCGGGTCGGCAACATCGAGCCCGCGACCGGCGATTGCGCCCTCTACACCCCAGCCAATAGCAGCCATTGCACCGCCTAAATAACCCAGCCAGCCGGTGTCACCGGTGCCGGTGATTTCAGCAATGATGCCGGGTGCATACACCGTCACACCGCCGGCTAAGATGATGAAAATACCCACAGCTGCACGCAGGGTGATTTTCTCCTGGTACCAGAGCCTGGCCAGCGTTGCGCCGATGACGGGGTACATCAATGCGGAAATCGCCGCGAAGGCCCCGCCGATATAACCGATCGCCAAATACGAGCCAAAGATGGCCATCGGGCCGCCAAAGATGGCGCCGATGAAGAACCACTTAGAGATGTAACGCATCTGTTTGATGGTGCGAACGTACTCGCCCCACTTGCCCAGTACCCCGTTCCAAACGAACAAGAAGAACAACACGGCAACGGCGTTGAAGGTGGTCAACACGGCTGCCGCCAACAGGAACTCGGCATTGGTGTCGTACTTCAGGTCTACATAAGGCGCTTCGAACCAAACCGCGGAGCCTGGCACGTACCAAGCCCCCCAGAGCACGGCGCACCACAACGCCCACGTAAAACCCCAGCGGATGCTGCTGGTGGTAAAGCGCGACCGCGCCTGGCTCAGGCTTGGCTGATTCATGTAGATACCTTTGCTGGCTTCGATTGCTTGCCGTGCAGGAAGGCTTCCAGTGAATCGTCCATCGCATCCATCCACGGCGTGTGATGCACGGGCGCCATGGTGCCGGTCAGCGTGGAGCGGTAGCTTTTGTTGCGATAGCCGAGGATGTCCGCTGCTTTGTGATGCTCCCACTCCTTGAAAATATCAGACACGGCGAGAACATCGAAGGGTGGGTAATCGGTCGACTCAAGCAGGTCGAGTATGTAGGCACCCTGATAGTCGATGGCTTCAAAGGGATCAGCCACTTGCTCTTCGCGGGCCACCCATTCACGGGTGTCGCTGGCCATGGCTTGTTCTGCTGGCAGCTTGATACGACCCAGCATAATGTCCCGGGCATACCAGGCCTGGGCATCGAACATGTTGAAGGTGTAGTACTGATCCTGCATGCCGAGGAACATTAGCTTCGGATTAGCCAAAGACACGATGCCTTTGTACAAACCTTCCGGGTACAGCCGGTTGTGCGTGGTCAGCGTCAGCTCGTTGGGCAGAAACGGGAAATGATGCCGATACCCGGTGCACAGGATGATCGCGTCGACCTCTTTGCTGGTGCCATCCTTAAAATGTGCGGTCTTGCCGACCACACGGGTGAGCAACGGCACTTCGGCAAAGGACTCTGGCCAATCAAAGCCCATAGGCTTGGTGCGATAGCTGAAAGTAACCGACTTGGCGCCGTACTTGTGGCACTGCGTGCCGATGTCTTCTGCCGAGTAACTGCTGCCAACCAGCAGCAAGTTTTTGCCTTGGAACTCGCACGCATCGCGGAAATCATGGGCGTGCAATACGCGACCGGGAAACTGCTCCAAGCCTTCGAAGTAAGGCGCGTTGGGCGTCGAAAAGTGTCCCGTGGCAACGATTACGTGATCGAATTCTTCGGTGATCAGTTGGTCTTGGTTGAGGTCGCGCACGGTGACTGCGAACTTGCTGGTGCTCTCGTCATAGGCAACCCAGTGCACCGCTGTATTGAAGCGGATGTGCTGGCGCACGTTGCTTTTGGCTACGCGGCCGATGATGTAGTCACGCAACACGGCGCGTGGCGGATAGGAAGGAATCGGCCGGCCGAAGTGTTCTTCGAAGCTGTAATTGGCGAACTCCAGGCATTCCTTGGGGCCGTTTGACCAGAGATACCGGTACATGCTGCCATGGACGGGCTCGCCATACAGATCCAAACCAGTGCGCCAGGTGTAATTCCACATACCGCCCCAGTCACTCTGCTTTTCGTAACAAACGATCTCGGGGGATTCAGCGTCGTCGCAATGGGCGGCTTCGAAAGCACGTAACTGTGCCAAGCCGCTAGGGCCGGCGCCAAGAATGGCAACTCTAAAAGTCATAAAGACTCCTTCCTTCAGGCGCTTCATCGCACGCGGGATCTTGGCCCAAGCGACGACTGAACGCGGAAAAGAGTGACGCTCGTACCGGTATCGGTCGGGCCATCAAGCTCTGAGTGATGCGCACTAAAATCGGCTTAACCGATGGCGCGATGTGATGAAGGCTGCATCTGTCGGTGAAACAGAAGGCCGGGGGTGGGCAGGCCACCAATGAAGCGAAGGTTCTCGAGAAAACGCTGGAAGGCAGCGTTCGATCCGGTCAAACAGGAGAAAAAGTGCTTGAAACCGTTCACAACGTTAACACAGCTGACGTAGGGATAAGCCTTTTTCCTGCAAATAACCATTGATGATGGTGAAGATCGCATGGGCCAATTTATGTATTTCCAGCAGGAGCCGAAGGTCATGATCGTGGTGTCTTCGGAGGTAGGCGCGCTGAGGGTCAGGCGTGCAGACTGGCGTATTGGCGTGATTTCATACAGCGCTTCCATCGTCGGGTCGCTCAGGGAGAGCCAGTTTTGCAGCAAATGAATGCGCAACATGGTTTCCAGCGGATAGGGTTTTCGACCACCGGTCGCGGTAGGGAAGGCAGTTACCTGCTGCCCCCGCACAGATCCGTACGTGCGGAACTACCACATACGGCTCGTGCCGAGTCTGCACGGCTGGTTTTGAGTTTGTCCGATAGCAAGAAAGCCCAAACATAAGGTTGATAGAGTCAGTCTTATGTTCGGGCTTTTACGCTGCAGGCCTCGCTGCGTTTTACCCTGGGCAAAGGTTGCTTTACCTCAAGACGCAAAACTCAGGGTTTATTTCCTGATGTTATCGGAAGCCCTCTACTCTCTTGAAGAGGCGGGCTCTTTGTCCATGCGCCGCGCGATGACATCAAGAACGTCGCATCCGTCGCGCAGCGGGATACATCAGAGCAAAGCGAAGTCACTGAGGATTACAGAGTCGGTGTTGATGTCACCACGCATCGCGAGATTTTCCAGCATTTGGGTGACGGCACCAATTGTATAGCTGGCGGTGCTGAGTAGAGAATGGAGCGGCTGCGTGGTATTCACGTAAAGCGAAGGAAGGTCGTCGGCGTTGCTTGTTAAAGCCATGTATTCATTCATGAGTAAATCTCCACTATTTAGAGGTTTACCAACCAATCGTCGCCAAATGAAGGGGTGGCAACTGTACGCAGGTTGGCGAACCGGAGTGGAAGCCGGCAGACCCGAAGGTCTCCCGCGCACAGCTGCCATTACGACAACTTTGCGCATGCAAAAACGCCTGCAACGAAGCAAACGCTTTTGCATTCCACTGCGGGTCGCCAAACCCGGACGCCATATGGGCGACGGGCGGACTATAAGTCGCGTCGGGGTGCTGTGCAAGGGATTGATGGAGATGGGGATACCGAGAGCAATGCAGGATTTTTCACGAGCCCCGTGAAGCACAGGACACCGTTTCCCCCTACGATAAGGGATCGGCAAACGGGTAAAAGGGAGGCGGCCGAAACGAGCAGCCAGGCTTGAAGAGCGACGACGAGCAACTGGTGGTGCCGAATAACCCGGCTGAGTCGATCATCGAGCTGGATGATGGGCATGTGGACGTGAAAGTGGTGAGCAAACAGGTTCGCGATCGCCAGGCCCGCTTCAAAAACCGCAAGGCCCTCTCCAGACGGTGCCATGACGATACCCTGGTCCTTGCCGACGGCCACAACGGCGACTGGACTCCGCATGACCTGCGTCGTACGGGGGCGACCATGATGCAAGCCTTAGGCGTTAGCCTGGATGTCATCGATCGCTGCCAAAATCATGTACTGGCCGGCTCTCGGGTGAGGCGCCATGACTTGCACCACGACTATGCACAAGTGAAGAAAAACGCCTGGAACCTGTTAAGCGACCGACTCAATGCCGTGCTGTCCTCAACTTACGAGCACACGCCAAACGAGTCGATGTTGTCTTTTCCATCGTAAGCGGCGACAGCGACCCATCGCTTGCGGTAATCGTTCGTTGCTGACTTACCGAGCGGCCTGATTGACCCCGGGCAGCGCGCCCGGGTTTCACAAACCGGTTGCTCCTAGTTACCCTGCGCCCGCGCTTTGAAACCATGAAAAGAGGTAAACGCGGCCACCGGTTCGCGGTGTGTCTGCAGGCTGTTTTCCGGAGCGTCGCGGTCTTCATGCCCCAGTGCGATACCGCACACCAGAATATCCTCGTCCGCGAGCGGCACATGGCGGCGGACGATCTGGTGATACGAGGCGAATGCTGCCTGTGGGCAGGTGTGTAATCCCTGGCCGCGAGCGGCGAGCATGATGTTTTGGATAAACATGCCCAAGTCTATGTAGCTGCCGGTATTGAGTCGGCGATCAAGGCTGATCAGCAAGCCGATCGGCGCGTCGAAGAAGTGAAGGTTGCGCAGGTTCTGGCGCTCGCGTGCCTGCAGGTCGTTGCGGTCGATGCCGAGCGCTTCATACAGACCAAAACCGGAGGCGCGGCGACGGCTCTGGTAGGGCTCGAACCAGCTGTTCGGATAGTACTGATATTCGGGATCATGTCCCTCGGCCTCAAGCGCCGTGGATTCCAGGATATCGGTACACAGCGCCTGCTTGGCATCGCCGGTCAGCACATGCACATGCCAGGGCTGTAGATTGTTTCCGCTGGGCGCCCGTGAAGCTACTTGCAAAATATGTTCAATCACCGGTTTCGAGATGCCCAGGGGCAGGAAGCGGCGGACCGACTTGCGTGAACGTATGGCATTATCTACATGCATGGATAGTCTCCGGATTTAGAACAAATAGCCCTAGGCACGCGTTCTGCTTCGATTTTCTGTGATGGGTGACGGTACTGATCCATCAGTCCGGTTCAGCATCTCTATCAGGTTGCGAGTGATGGTGCCTGCCTGGTCTAGCCTTGGGCGCCGGGTCAATACCTATTGACCGAGCCGGGCACATCGCCGGTGGCAATCAGCCTGAAGGCGGTTGATTATTTCGTCCGGCACCTCGAACCAATCACTGTGTTCATACCCGGAAAACCGAGGATTGCTGCTGACCCACTAACGCAGTTGCTGCACTGCGACAGGCGCGAAAAAACGCACCTGGCCTGACCAACCAGTTGCTGATATAGATGTGAAATTCCACATCCCTGAAGATCAGCGAGCCTATCGCGGTGCCGTGCTTGGGCACGGTACGCCAGCACGAGAAATGGCCCTCTACGAACAATCTGTATTCAGAACCACTCGGCCAATCACTTCGCTCAGGCTTGACACCCACATGGGTATCGGGCCTAGCGAAAAACCTTTTCAGGCTAGCATCAGAAAAATGCCTGGATACCGGTCTGCGCGCGGCCGAGGATCAGCGCATGCACGTCATGGGTGCCTTCGTAGGTGTTGACCACTTCCAGATTGACCAGATGACGGGCCACGCCGAACTCATCACTGATGCCGTTCCCACCCAACATGTCCCGCGCCAGGCGCGCGATGTCCAGGGACTTGCCGCAGCTGTTGCGCTTCATGATCGAAGTGATTTCGACCGCGGCAGTGCCTTCGTCTTTCATCCGTCCCAGGCGCAGGCAACCCTGCAGGGCCAGGGTGATTTCGGTCTGCATGTCCGCCAGTTTTTTCTGGATCAACTGGTTGGCAGCCAACGGTCGACCAAACTGGTTGCGATCAAGCACGTACTGGCGCGCCGTGTGCCAACAGTCTTCGGCCGCACCCAGCGCGCCCCAGGCGATGCCGTATCGCGCCGAATTCAGGCAGGTGAACGGACCGCGCAGGCCGCGCACTTCAGGGAAGGCGTTCTCTTCAGGGCAGAACACGTTGTCCATGACAATTTCGCCGGTAATCGACGCACGCAGCCCAACCTTGCCGTGGATAACCGGAGCACTCAGACCCTGCCAGCCCTTCTCCAGGACAAAGCCGCGAATCTGGCCTTCGTCGTCCTTGGCCCAGACCACAAAGACATCGGCGATCGGGCTATTGGTGATCCACATTTTGCTCCCGGTGAGACGGTAGCCGCCGTCGACTTTTCTCGCCCGGGTAATCATTGAGCCCGGATCAGAACCATGGTTCGGTTCGGTCAGACCGAAGCAGCCAATGTAATGACCGCTGGCCAGCTTCGGCAGGTACTTCTGTTTGGTGGCTTCGTTGCCGAACTCATTGATCGGCACCATCACCAGCGAGGACTGCACGCTCATCATCGAGCGATAACCAGAGTCCACGCGCTCGACCTCACGGGCAATCAGGCCATAGCACACATAGTTCAGACCGCTGCCACCGTAGGTCTCGGGAATGGTGGCGCCGAGCAAGCCGGTCTCGCCCATCTCGCGGAAAATCGCAGGGTCCGTCTGTTCGTGACGAAAAGCCTCCAGCACCCGGGGCGCGAGCTTGTCCGCCGCGAACTGTTGGGCACTGTCGCGGACCATGCGCTCTTCTTCGGTGAGTTGCTGATCCAGCAGCAGTGGGTCGATCCAGTTGAAGCTTGCCTTGTTGGCCATGGGTAATTCTCCGGGTTAGTTCTTGTGATGTTTGTTAGTCGAGGCGTTCAATTACGCAGGCAATGCCCTGGCCCAGGCCAATGCACAAGCTGACCAGGGCGAAGCGCCCGTTGCTGCGTTCCAGTTGACGCACCGCGCTGTAGGCCAGACGGGCACCGGAAGCACCGAGCGGGTGACCGATGGCAATGGCACCACCGTTTGGGTTCAGGCGCGAATCATCGAAGGCCACGCCGAGTTGTCTGGCACAGCCGAGCACTTGCGCGGCAAACGCTTCGTTGATTTCGATCAGGTCCATGTCGGCCAGGCTCAAGCCTGCGCGCTGCAAGACCTTGGTGCAGGCAGGCACCGGGCCGAGGCCCATCAAGCGCGGTTCGACACCGGCCACGGCACCGGCCAGGATGCGTGCGCGCGGCTTGAGGCCGGCCTTCTCACCGATGGCGCGCGAGCCAATCAGCAGCGCAGCAGCGCCATCGTTGATGCCCGAGGCGTTGCCGGCGGTAACAACGCCGCCGTCAAACAGAGGCTGCAGGCCTGACAGCACTTCGAAGTTACTTTGGGGACGCGGATGCTCGTCACGTTCGACCCGCTTCGGTGGCTGCTTGCGCCCTTGGGGGACCTCGATCGGCAGAATTTCACCGGCCTGGAAACCGTCCCGCACCGCCGCGTCGAACAGCACCTGACTGCGAGCGGCGTAGGTGTCGGCTTCTTCGCGAGTGATGCCCAGTTCATGAGCGATGTTGTCCGCCGTCTGCGGCATCGAATCGGCACCGAACCCGGACTCTACCTTCGGGTTGGGAAAGCGAGCTCCGATGGTGCTGTCGTAGACATGGAAGTCACGGGACCAGGCGCTTTGCGCCTTGGCCACCACGAACGGCGCCCGGCTCATGCTCTCGACGCCGCCTGCAATAAACAGCTCGCCTTCGCCGGTGCGCACGGCGCGGGCAGCATCAAGCACGGCGGCGAGGCCGGAGCCACATAAACGATTGACGGTCAAACCGCCCACGGCCGTCGGCAGACCGGACAACAGAGCCACATGACGCGCCAGGTTGCGCCCGTCCTCACCGGCCTGGCTGCTGCAGCCAGCGATCAGGTCTTCATAGTCGCCCACGTCGAACGGGTTACGCGCCACCAGGGCACGCACCACACTGGCCAGCAGGTCATCGGGGCGCACACCGGCCAAAGCCCCTGCGTGGCGACCGAACGGCGAACGCAAACCATCATAAATATAGGCCGTCATGCTCAATCCTCAGCAGTGGTCAGTGGCAGGCCGAGCTGGACCCGACGACGCAGCCAGGGGCTGACCCGATAGCGTGGCTCCTGATACAGCTCATGCAGTTGGTGCAGGATCTGCTGGATCTGCAACGCACCGTAATGGTCACCGAACCCCAGCGGGCCATGGGGGTAACCGAGGGCCAACTGCACCGCACGGTCCAAAGTGGCGGGCTCGGCGATACGGCGCTGGGCAATCTCGCAGCCCAGGTTGACGATCCCGGCGAGCACACGCTGGGCGATGAAGCCCGGCGAGTCATTGATGACCTCCACCGGTACGCCATCGGCGCCCAGGGCCTGGCGTGCCTGCGCCAGCACCTGCGCGTCGAGCGCCGGTTGGCGCATCAGTACGCGGCGCGTGTCGAAGCCGGCGAAGGTCTCCAGCGCCAGGCTGCGTCGCGGCGGCAGTCGCTTGCGGGCGATCACGCTGCTGGCATCCTCGCCCAGCGGCGTCACCAGGCAGATGGCGCTCGCACTGGGCTGATCACCCTGTTCCAGCACCACGCCGGCAACAGACAGAACCGCCGCTATCCGCTCGCGCATTGTCGAGTCACCGCAGTCCAGCCAGAATGGCTGGGTGATGGCCACCTGCGGCGGCGTCTGCTGCGCTTCCTCCACGACACTGCCATCCTGGTAGCGATAGAAGCCCTGCCCTGTTTTGCGCCCCAACAAGCCACTGGCCAGACGGGGTGGCACCAGCGCCGACGGGGTGTAGCGCGGGTCCTGATAAAACTGGGTATGAATCGACTCCATCACCGCATGGGAGACGTCGAGGCCGACCAGGTCGTACAGCTCGAACGGCCCCATGCGAAATCCGAGGCAGTCCTTGAGGATGCGATCGATTTGCGCCGGGGTGGCAATCCCCTCGCCCAGGATACGCAATGCCTCCGGACCGAAGGCCCGACCGGCATGATTGACTAGGAAACCCGGAGAGTCTGGCGTCGTCGCGGCAAAATGTCCCGCATGCCCGGCCAGTGTCGCCAGGCGTTCGATCACCTGCGGATCGGTCAGCTCGCCGCGTACCACTTCGACGATCTTCATCAGTGGCACCGGGTTGAAAAAGTGAAACCCGGCCACCCGCTCGGGATGCTGACAGGCACTGGCAATCAGGCTCACCGACAAGGAAGAGGTGTTGGTTGCCAGCACCGCATCGGCCCTGACCACTTGCTCCAGCGCGCGGAACAGCGCCTGCTTGGCGTCGAGGTTTTCAACGATCGCCTCGATCAACAAATCACAATCGGCCAGGGCCTCAAGGCTTACGGCCGGTCGCATGCAAGCCAGTGCGGTCGCCAGTGCTTCACTGCTCAACTTGCCCTTGGCTGCGGAGCGCTCAAGCAAAGCCCGGTTGGCTTGCAGCGCCTCTTCCGTCGCTTCGCTGCGGCTGTCGTACAGCAGAACCGGAACGCCTGCGGTGGCGAACAACTGAGCGATCCCCCGGCCCATGGCGCCGCTTCCGATCACACCGATTTGTTTGAAAGTATTCACAAGCACCTCCTCAGATCGCCCGTTCCAGTTCCGGCACGGCGTCGAACAGATCCGCCACCAGGCCGTAGTCGGCCACCTGGAAGATCGGCGCCTCTTCGTCCTTGTTGATCGCCACGATGACCTTGGAATCCTTCATGCCAGCCAGGTGCTGGATCGCGCCGGAGATGCCCACGGCGATGTACAACTGCGGCGCCACGATCTTGCCGGTCTGGCCGACCTGCATGTCGTTCGGCACAAAACCGGCATCGACGGCGGCGCGCGACGCCCCAACGCCCGCGCCGAGCTTGTCCGCCAGCGCATAAAGGTGTTTGAAGTTGTCGCCGTTCTGCATGCCACGCCCACCCGACACGACGATCTTCGCGGCGGTCAGCTCCGGGCGATCGGACTTGGCCAGTTCTTCACTGAGGAAAGTCGACTGACCGCTATCGATGACCATGGCGAGCGTTTCGATGACGGCTTTTCCACCTTCGGCGGCAGCGGCGTCGAACCCGGTACCGCGCACAGTGATCACCTTTACGGCGGCAGACGACTGCACCGTCGCGATGGCGTTACCTGCATAAATCGGGCGCTTGAAGGTGTCGGCGCTTTCGACCGCGATGATCTCGGAGATCTGGTCCACATCCAGTTGCGCGGCAACTCGCGGCAAAATGTTTTTACCGTTACTGGTGGCGGCAGCCAGGATGTGGCTGTAGCGGTCAGCCCCTGCTTCTTGAACAAGAGCGACTACCAAAGGAGCGACGTTTTCCGGCAGTTGGTGAGCGTAGGCGGCGTTGTCGGCCAGCAGCACTTTCGTCACGCCAGCCACCTTCGCCGCCGCTTCTGCCACGGCACCAGCGCCCTGACCTGCGACCAGCACATGAATGTCGCCACCGATCTGATGCGCAGCGGTCACTGTATTAAGGGTGGCAGCTGCCAGTGCTGCGTGGGTGTGTTCAGCGATAACCAGGATAGCCATTAGATTACCTTCGCCTCGTTTTTCAGTTTCTCGACCAGTTCGGCCACCGACTTGACCTTGATCCCGGCGCTACGAGCGGCCGGCGCTTCGACTTTCAAGGTGTGCACGGTGCAAGCGCAGCTGACGCCCAGAGCGCTGGGCGTGAGCACCTCTAGCGGCTTCTTCTTGGCTTTCATGATGTTGGGCAGCGACGCGTAGCGCGGTACGTTCAAACGCAGGTCGGTGGTGACGATGGCCGGCAGTTTCAGAGCAACCGTCTGTGCGCCGCCGTCAATTTCGCGGGTCACCGCAACGCTGTCGCCGCTGATGGCGACTTTCGAAGCAAAAGTGCCCTGACCGTAGCCGCTCAACGCGGCAAGCATCTGGCCGGTCTGGTTGTTATCGCTGTCGATAGACTGCTTGCCGAGGATCACCAGTTGAGGCTGTTCCTTGTCGACAACAGCTTTCAATAGCTTGGCCACGGCCAGGGAAGTCAGATCTTCGGCAGATTCGACGAGGATGGCGCGGTCGGCACCCAGGGCCAGCGCCGTGCGCAGTTGCTCCTGTGCCGCACTGCTGCCGATGCTCACGACCACAACCTCAGTGGCAATGCCCTGCTCTTTGAGGCGTACCGCTTCTTCCACGGCAATTTCACAGAAGGGATTCATCGCCATCTTGACGTTGGCCAGGTCGACGTCGGAGTTGTCCGCCTTGACGCGGACCTTGACGTTGAAATCCACCACACGCTTTACCGCCACCAGTACTTTCATAGTGTGTTCCCGTCTTGGCGCGGTGACCTGTGCCCGAGGCGGTCACCGCTTTTGCAGTGATTGATCAGGCGCTGCGCAGCAAGTCTGCGTAGGCCTGCAAATGGTGGTCGTCATCACCCAACTGATGACCCAGCATCACTAGGCGCTTGGCGTGATGGGCCAGGTTGTATTCCCAGGTCATGCCGATACCACCGTGCAACTGGATCGCTTGCTCGGCGATCAGGCGTGCGGCGCGGACAATCACGAATTTGGCGGCGGCTAGTTGCCGGCTGCGCTCATCGCTATCGGCCTGATCGGCCACGCAGGCGGCAAGGATTGCCATCGAGGTGGCCATTTCCAGTTCGCCGCGCATGTCGGCCATGCGGTGTTGCAACACCTGGAACTTGCCGATCGGCGCACCGAACTGTTTGCGCGTCTTGAGGTAGTCGAGGGTCAGGCGAAAGGCTTCCTGCATGCCGCCGATGGCTTCGGCGCACTGTCCAGCAATGGCTCGGCCCTGCTGATAACGCAAGGCCGGCAAGGCCTCGCCGACATCGCCCAGCAGCGCAGCGCTGGCCACAAACACATCGTCCAGGATCAGGTCGCTGGCACGCGGGCCATCGATGCAGGGGTAATCGCGACGCTGCAGCCCCTGGGCTTGCGCCTTGACCAGAAACAGGCTGATGCCTTGTTCGCAACGAGCATCACCGCCGGTGCGCGCCGACACCAGGATCAACGCCGCACTGGCAGCGCCAACCACAGCAATCTTGCGTCCGGACAGACACCAGCCCCCCTCGACCGGGCGCGCCTGGGTCAGCACATCGTGCAATTGGTAGTGGCTTTGCAGTTCTTCCAAAGCCACCGCCAGTTGCAGCGAGCCTTCAGCCACTTGCGGCAACAGGTCTGCCTGCTGGCTGGCATCGCCCAGTTGCTGCAGCAGACCGGCCGCGTGAATCTGCGACTGCAAGAACGGCTCCAGGCACAGGTTGCGACCGAGCTCGGTCATGATCAGCATGTTGTCCACGCCGCTGCCACCGAAGCCGCCATGTTCCTGGGCAACCGGCACCGAACACAGGCCCAGTTCGGCCATCTGGTTCCAGAACGCCGGGCTCATGCCGGCTTCGCTGTGGTAGTAGCCTTCGCGGGCTTCGAAGCTGTAGTGATCGCGGGCCAGTCGGGCCACGGTATCTTGTAGCATCTGCTGCTCGGAGCTGAGTGTGAAGTCCATTGCTTACCTCCTTAAAGCTCAAGAATCATCTTGGCGATGATGTTCTTTTGAATTTCATTGGAGCCGCCGTAGATAGACAGCTTGCGCAGATTGAAATACTGGCTGGCGGGGGCGGCGCTGTAGTCGGTGTGCAATGGGGTTCCGGCAAAATCGTCATGCAGTTCCGCTTCGACGAAAGGCAACGCCTTGGCGCCCAGCGCCTTGCGCAGCAAGTGGCTGATGGCTTGGCGGATTTCCGAACCCTTGATCTTCAGGATCGAACTTTCGGCGCCCGGAACCCCGCCGGCCTGGGCTGCGGCGAGGATGCGCAGGGTGCTCATCTCGATGGCCAGCAGCTGAATTTCCACTTCGGCGACCTGCAAGCGAAACTGCGGGTCGTCCAGCAACGGCCGACCGTTGCGCAGCTCCTGCTCGGCGACCTGCTTGAGGTGTGCCAGTGCGGCCTTGGACTGGCCGATGCCGGCCTGCCCGGTGCGCTCGTGGGTAAGCAGGTACTTGGCGCAGGTCCAGCCCTGATTCTCTTCACCCACCAGGTTTTCCAGCGGTACGCGGACGTTGTCGAAGAAGACTTCGTTGACTTCGTGCTCGCCTTCAAGGGTGATGATCGGCCGCACGCTGATACCGGGCGTGGTCATATCGATCAGCAGGAAGGAAATGCCCCGCTGCTGCTGGGCTTCGCTGTCGGTGCGCACCAGGCAGAAAATCATGTTGGCGTGCTGGCCCAGGGTGGTCCAGGTTTTCTGGCCGTTGACCACATAGTGGTCGCCCTGACGCACGGCGCGGGTCTTGAGGCTGGCCAGGTCCGAGCCTGCGCCCGGTTCGGAATAGCCCTGGCACCACCAGTCTTCGCCGGACAGAATCCGCGGCAGGTAATGCGCCTGCTGCACTGGGCTGCCGAACTTCATGATCACCGGCGCAACCATGTTGACGCCGAAGGAGATCAGGCGCGGCGCACCGAAGGCGGCGCATTCCTCTTCGAAAATGTGTTTTTGCACCACGCCCCAGCCAGTGCCTCCAAAGGCCCTTGGCCAATTGGCTGCGTACCAGCCGCGCCGGGCGAGGATCCGCTGCCAGCGTTGGTGGTCTTCTTTGCTCAGACGCTTGCCCAGGCGAACTTTGGTGGCGATGTCTGCCGGCAGCGCGTCACGAAGAAAGGCGCGCACCTCAGTGCGGAACTCAAGTTCGGCAGGTGTGTAGTGAATGTCCATGCAAAGTCCTCGATCGATGGTCAGGCCAACACCAGGCTGGCCGCGGGTTCAGCTCTGGCGGTTCTTGGCCGCCTGGCGCCGGGCAAAGAAGTCTTCGATCAGCGCCGCGCGCTGGGGTGAGGCCATGCATTCGAGAAACAGCGCGCGCTCATGTTGAAGGCCTTCGATCAAGGGCAGCCGGGTCGCCGCCTCGATCGCGGCGACGCAGCGCGGCGCTGAAAAAGAATCGGGCCGAGTGCGGGCGATGTCGCTGCGCTGCGCGGCAAACAAGGCGTTCGCCTCGGCAGGTTCAGTGGGCACCGCAGCCTGGCCAACGCGCCGCACGGGGGCCTTTTCGGCCAGCAGTTGCCGGGCATGCTTGAGGCCAGCAACCAGCGGCTCGTCGCTGTACAGAGCATCGACAAGGCCAAGATCCAGCGCTTGTAGCGCCTCGATCGGCTCTCCTCCGATGATCATCTCCAGCGCTGTGGCCACACCTACCAGGCGCGGCAGGCGCTGGGTGCCGCCACCACCGGGCAACAGACCCAGGCGGGTTTCGGGCAAGCCAAGCCGGGTGGCGCCGTTGGCAATGCGGTAATGACACGCCAGGGCAACTTCCAGTCCGCCGCCCAGCACTGATCCGTGCAACACCGCCAGCACAGGCTTGTTGCAGTTTTCAATTGCCAGGGTCAGTTCTTGCAGGATCGGCGCTTGGGCAGGCTGGCCGAACTCGCGAATATCAGCACCGGCGATAAAAGTCTTCCCTGCGCAACAGAGCATGATCAACTCGACCTGCTCGTCGCGCTGCGCCTCCATGAAGGCTGCCAGCAGCCCGGCGCGTACGGCGTGGCCCAAGGCATTGACCGGCGGGTTGTTGACCAGGATCAGGGCCACGCCGCCCTCGCGGGTCAGTTGCACGACTGAAGTCATCGGACAGCTCCTATTGCTCTTGTTGTTTGTATGTTGCTGGTCCATCAATCGCGGGAATCAGCGATGGGTCCACACTGGCTTGCGCTTCTGCGCGAAGGCCTGCATGCCTTCCTTCTGGTCCTGACTGGCGAAGCTGGCGTGCATCAAGCGCCGCTCGAACTGCACACCCTCGGCCAGCGTGGTTTCGAAAGCGCGATTGACCGCCTCCTTATTCAGCTTTACCGCAATGGCCGGGTGACCGGCGATTTGCGCAGCCACGGCCAACGCTTCATCGAGCAGATCGGCCAGGGGTACCACACGGCTGATCAATCCCAGGCGCTCGGCCTCATCGACCTCCATGAAGCGCCCGGTCAGGCACAAGTCCATGGCCTTGGCCTTGCCGATGGCCCGGGTCAGCCGTTGGGTACCACCGGCACCGGGCAACGTGCCTACCTTGACTTCGGGCTGCCCAAAACGGGCGTTGTCGGCGGCGATAATCATGTCGCACATCATCGCCAGCTCGCAGCCACCGCCCAGTGCCAGACCGGCAACCGCTGCAATCACCGGTTTGCGGCAGCGAGTGACGGTTTCCCAGTTGGCCGTGACGAAATTCTCCAGGTACACATCGGCAAAGCCCTTGAACTGCAATTCGCTGAGGTCGGCGCCGGCCGCGAAGGCTTTGTCGTTGCCGGTAATGACGATGGCTCGAATCTGCTCGTCGGCCTCGAAGGCAAGCAACGCCTGGCCCAGCTCGATCATCAAGGCGTCGTTGAGCGCGTTGTAGACGGCCGGGCGATTAAGGCGGATCAGGCCAACGGCCGCTCGCTGTTCGACAAGGATGTTCAGGAAAGCCATGTCACCTACCTCTTGTTATTCGGGGCTGGCTTCGACTATATCCACCGAAAAATATAAAGACAACATGTTGACATATTAATTTTCAAAGCATTATCTTCAGCACATCGAAAGGGCACATCCAGATTCAATGAAAACAATAACTGCAACCCTGAAGAGTCGACCTCGAAATGAATATCTGCACAGGCTCACCACCAGATCGTCATTCCAGAACTAGTGCGCATAATGACATGTCCATTACAGATTTATGGAGCACGCAGCTTGTCCGAGGCGCAGATGACCTCGCCCTGACCAGCTATCAGGCGGGTGAGGACAGTCCTGTCTCGTTTACCTACGCCGAGCTGAATACAGTGGTCACTCGCATGGCAGCCGGGATGGCCGCCATGGGTGTGGAAAAAGGCGGCGTGGTGTCTTGCCAGTTACCGAACTGCTGGCAGATGACCGCCTTGCTCCTGGCCTGCGCCCGCCTCGGTGCGGTGTTCAATCCGCTGATGCCGATCTTTCGTGAGCGCGAGTTGCGCTTCATGCTCGACCACGCCCGCAGTCACTTGCTGATAGTGCCGCAACGCTTCCGGGGGTTCGATTACGCCGGCATGGTGGAAGGCCTGCGCGCAGAACTGCCGGAACTGCGCCACGTACTGGTGATCGGTGCTGACGGCGACAACAGCTTTGAACAGCAACTGCTGAACCAGGAATGGGAAACACGCTGCGATACCCAGAGCCTGTTTGCCCAGCGCCACCCCCATGCCGATGACATCGTCCAGCTGCTCTTTACCTCCGGCACCACCGGCGAGCCCAAGGGCGTGCTGCATACCTCCAGCACCCTGCTGAACAACGTCGGCCCCTACGCCGAACGCCTGGCGCTAGGCCGCGACGACATCATCTTCATGGCCTCACCCATGGCGCATCAGACCGGTTTCCTGTACGGCATGCTGATGCCCATCTACCTCGGTGCGTCAGCGGTATTGCAGGATGTCTGGGATGCGCACACCGCGCTGAAGATCATCGCCGCCGAGCGCCCGACCTTCACGATGGCGTCGACACCTTTTCTCGCCGACCTGATCGAGCTTGCGCCTGAGCATCGTGATGCGCTGTCGAGCCTGCGGATTTTTGTCTCGGCGGGCGCGCCGATTCCGGAAAACCTGGTGGAAAAGGCGGGCAACAGCCTCAACGCGAAAATCGTCTCGGCCTGGGGCATGACCGAAACCGGTGCCGTCACCATGACCCGCCCGCAAGACGATCCCCAGCGAGCCATTTTCACCGACGGCGTGGCCCTGCCCCTGGTGGCAGTACGGGTGGTCGACGATGCCGGGCTTGAGATTCCAGCTGGCAGCGAAGGTCATCTGCAAGTCCGCGGCGCCAGCCTGTTCGTCGGTTACCTCAAGCGCCCCGATCTTTATAGCGTCGATGCCCAGGGCTGGTTCGCCACCGGTGACCTGGCCCGCATGGATGACCAGGGCTATATCCGCATCACCGGGCGGACCAAGGATGTGGTCATTCGTGGCGGCGAAAACATCCCGGTAGTGGAGGTCGAGAACCTGCTCTACAAGCACCCGGCCATTTCGGCGGTGGCACTGGTCGGCTGCCCCGACGAGCGTCTCGGTGAACGTGTCTGTGCCTACGTCACCTTGCATGGCGGTTATACGGACCTGAGCCTCGAAGACGCCGTGGCCTTCCTGGTCGAACACCACCTGTCGCGCAACTACTTGCCCGAATACCTGGAAGTGCTGCCTGCCCTGCCCCGCACACCGTCCGGAAAAATCCAGAAATTCAAACTGCATGAGCGGGCCGCGAGCATTCGCATCGACCCGGTCAGGCGCCGCTGACGCACTCACTCGAATCATGCATTACAACTGACTTGGAGAATGCCCCTATGAAAGGCCTTAGTGGAAAAACCGTGATCATCACCGGCGGTGGCGGTGGCATCGGTCGCGCCGTCTGCCAGCGTTTCGCCGCCGAAGGCAGCCTGGTTGCCGTGCTCGATCGCGACAGCGCCGCCGCGCAAACCACCGTCGACCTGATCCGCGAAGCCGGTGGCGAAGCGGTTGCCTACGCCGCCGACATCGCCGATTACGCCGCCATCACCGACACCGTGGCCTCGATCGAAAAAGACCTGGGCGTACCGACGGTTCTGGTCAACAACGCCGGTTTCGACCGTTTCATGCCCTTCCTCAAGACCGAGCCCAAACAGTGGGAGCAGCTGATTGCGATCAACCTGACCGGTGCCCTGAACATGCATCACGTGGTGTTGCCGAAAATGCTTGAGGCCGGTGGCGGCAAAGTCATCAACATCGCTTCCGATGCCGCCCGCGTCGGCTCCTCGGGCGAGGCCGTGTACGCGGCCTGCAAGGCGGGCCTGGTGGGCTTGAGTAAAACCCTGGCGCGGGAACTGGCGACCAAGAACATCAACGTCAACGTGGTCTGCCCCGGCCCGACCGACACTGCGCTGCTCAAGAGCGTGGCCGAAACCTCCAGCAACCCGGAAAAGCTTCTGGAAGCGTTCAAGAATGCCGTACCGATGCGTCGCCTCGGCCAGCCCGAAGACTACCCGGGCATCATCGCCCTACTCGCCAGCGACGATGCCAACTTCATCACCGGACAAGTGATCAGCGTGTCCGGCGGACTGACGATGGCCGGCTAAGCCCGACGACCCACTACCAGGAGTTATTGCAATGAACTACGAAGACATCCTCTACCAGGAACTCAACGGCGTCGCCACCATCACCATCAACCGCCCGGAGCGCTACAACGCGTTCCGCGGCCAGACCTGCATGGAGTTGCTCGACGCCTTCAACCGCGCCGGCTGGAACAAGGAAATCGGCGTCATCGTCTTCACTGGCGCTGGCGACAAGGCTTTCTGCACAGGCGGCGACCAGGGCGCCCATGAAGGACAGTACGACGGTCGCGGCTTGATCGGCCTGCCGGTCGAAGAGTTGCAGAACCTGATCCGCGAAGTGCCCAAGCCGGTGATCGCCCGGGTCAACGGCTTTGCCATCGGCGGCGGGCACGTATTGCACGTGGTCTGCGACCTGAGCATCGCCTCCGACAAAGCCGTATTCGGCCAGGTCGGCCCCAAGGTCGGCTCGGTCGATCCGGGTTACGGCACCGCGTACCTGTCTCGCCTGATTGGCGAAAAACGTGCCCGCGAGATCTGGTACCTGTGCCGCAAGTACAGCGCCCAACAGGCACTGGACTGGGGCTTGGTCAACGCCGTGGTGCCTCACGAGCAGCTCGATGAAGAAGTGCAGAAGTGGTGCGAGGAGATTCTCGAGAAGAGCCCGACCGCCCTGTCCATCGCCAAGCGCTCGTTCAATGCCGACAGCGCCAACATCGGCGGTATCGGTGGCCTTGGCATGCAAGCCCTGAGCCTGTACTACGACACCGAAGAATCCAAGGAAGGTGTCGCAGCCTTCAAGGAAAAGCGCAAGCCCGAGTTCCGCAAGTTCTACAAGTGAGCCCTGTGCCGGCAGCCATCCCGTTGCCGGCACAGCACCTGAATGTCCTGGAGAGCATCATGAATTTCGCCTTCACAGAACAACAAAATGCCATCCGCGAAAGCGTTGCACGATTCAGCGCCGACGTCCTCGCCCCCGGTTACCGTCAGCGTGATCGCGAGGGCCGCATCGAGCGTGAAGTCATTGCGCAAATGGGCGAAATGGGGCTGCTCGGCGGCGAACTGCCGGCAGCCTTCGGCGGCAGCGACCTGGACTGCGTCACCGCCGGCCTGATCATCGAAGAACTGGCCCGTGGCGACTTCAATGTGGCGTATATCCCGCTGCTGACTTCGCTCAACGGCCAGATCATCGCCCAATACGCCGAGTCCTCGCTGGCCCGAGAATGGCTGGGCGAAATGACCGCCGGGCGCAAGGTTGCCTGCATCGCCCTGACCGAACCCAGCGGCGGATCGGATGCCGCCAGCCTGCGCCTGAAGGCCGAGCTCAAGGGCGATGTCTATGTGCTGAACGGCGAGAAAACCTCCATTTCCATGGCCGACCAGGCTGATGTCGCCGTGGTCTTCGCCCGCACCGGCACCGTGGAACAACGCGCCAGCGGCATCAGTGCCTTTCTTGTACCGATGGACCTGCCGGGCATCAGCACCACGCGTTTCGAAGATACCGGCGAGCGCGCCATCGGTCGCGGCTCGATTTTTTTCGACAACGTCCAGGTACCGGTCAACCATCGCCTGGGCGATGAAAACAAGGGCTTCAAGCAAGTCATGCAAGGCTTCGATTACAGCCGCGCCCTGATCGGCCTGCAGTGCCTGGCCCTGGCCCAGCAGTCGCTGGATGAAACCTGGCAGTGGCTGACCGAGCGCAAGGCCTTTGGCCAGGCCTTGTCAACCTTCCAGGGCTTGACTCACCCTCTGGCAGAATTGCAGACCTACGTGCATGCTGCGCGCCTGCAGTGTTATTACGCCTTGTGGCTCAAGGATAATAAGATGCCGCACAATGCCGAGGCGGCCATGAACAAATGGTGGGGGCCGAAGCTCGCATTCGATGTGGTCAAGCAGTGTTTGCTGGCCCACGGGCACACTGGTTACGGTGAGGATCTGCCGTTTGCCCAGCGCTTGCGCGATGTACTTGGCCTGCAAATCGGTGACGGCACCGCGCAGATCATGAAAAATATCATTGCCCGTGAGTTTGTCCCCCATTGACGCCCTGCCTGCTCTACCAGGCCGGGCGCTCATGCAACCGCGCTTGACCTCACGGAGCCGACAAGGAGCATCCATGAACAACAGCGACACCCGATCCGTCCCGAACAGGTTGTTTTTCCGGTTGTTCCAGACCGGCAACGTCCTGCAAAGGCAGGTCCAGAAAGAAAT
Organism: Pseudomonas sp. HY13-MNA-CIBAN-0226; assembly: GCF_040310305.1. NCBI lineage: Bacteria > Pseudomonadati > Pseudomonadota > Gammaproteobacteria > Pseudomonadales > Pseudomonadaceae > Pseudomonas > Pseudomonas sp. HY13-MNA-CIBAN-0226. The sequence continues at coordinate 82,479 of NZ_JBEOPS010000024.1, read as the reverse complement.
GGGCATCAGCACGGTGCAATGGGCCGTGCTTGGCGCACTTTCACGCCAAGGCTATGAAGGCGGTATCTCGTTCTTTGAACTGACCGAGTACCTGGTCGTCAGCCGACAAAGCCTGGACGGCGTGCTCAAGCGCATGGAGCGCGACAACCATGTGCTGCGCGTGCCGCACCCGGACGACGGGCGCGCGCGCCTGGTGCAATTGACTGACACCGGAAAGGCGTTCTGGGATTCATTGCAGGAGCGGATCCAGACGTTTTACGAGCAGGGCCTGAAAAGCTTCAGTTTCGACGACGGCATCAGCCTGCTGCATTTTCTCAACAAACTACAAGACGACATGGCGGCCATATCGCTCGGCAACGAGCAGCAAGACGACGAGGCGCAATAGGCTGACCCCATCCTTCCTGCCCTCGCCGAAGCGTCACTGTTCATGAAAACCTGAAAGCCCCTGTGCGGGGCTGCTGAACAACAACTACTCACAGCAGGCAGGAACTTCTCATCATGCGTACAGCCAATCCCGTCACCGGGCATCTGGCCGGGCCGACTCGTGCCCGGTATTTCTTGAAAGTCCCTTTTGTCTCGGCGTTATTGCTCACCACCCAGGCCCAGGCGGACCTGCTCGGCGACAGTCATCTGAGCTTGGAAACACGCAATTTCTACATGAACCGCGACTACCGCGATGCGGGTCTGTTTGATGGCCCGCGCCATGACGGGAAACCGCAAAGCAAAGCTGAAGACTGGGCACAAGGCTTCATCCTGCGCGGCAATTCGGGATTCACCGAAGGGACGGTTGGTGTAGGCCTGGATGTACTGGGGCTGGTCGGCGTCAAGCTCGACTCCGGTGGCGGCAGCAGCGGGACCGGCGTGCTGCAGCGCAATCAACGGACCGGCGAACCCGTCGATGAGTACAGCTTCCTGGCACCGACCGCCAAGCTCAAGGTCGCCAAGACCCTGGTTACCCTCGGCGACCACGAACCGGTGATGCCGGTACTGTTTCGCAATGACACGCGCCTGCTGCCACAAACCTATCGGGGTGGCCAGGTCGTCTCCACCGACATTCAGAACCTGAGCCTCACTGCCGGGCAATTTCGCCAGGCCCATCAGCGCGACTCGTCCGACTACGAAGACCTGCGCATGGCGGCCGACGGTTCCACCGGCGGCGTGCCCACCGACCGCTTCAACTATGGCGGAGTGACCTACGCCTTCCTGCCCAACCTAAGTGCTACGTTTTATCGTGCCGAACTGAAGGACAACTACAGCCAGAATGCCGCCAGTCTTCTGTACAAGACGCCTTTAAGCGAAAGCGTCAACTTGAAGGCCGACCTGCGCTACTTCGGCAGCGCTGATGAGGGCCGGACCAACGTCGATAACCGCTACCTGGGCAGCATGTTCACCTTGAGCAGCCGCGGCCACTCCCTGGGCCTGGGCTATCAGAACCAGCGCGGCGACACTGGCCTGCCCTACCTGTTGGTCGCCGACCCATGGGCCTTGAACAACGGCACTTACCAGCCCTTCGTCCGCGCCAAAGAAGACTCATGGCAACTGCGTTATGACTTTGACTTTGCCGTCCTGGGCATCCCCGGGCTCACCCTGATGACCCGCTACATGCGAGGCGATGATTTCGATATTCGAGGGGTTGCCGCCAAAGAGTGGGAGCGTAATACCGACATCGGCTACGTGATCCAGAGTGGGCCTTTACGAAACCTGAGCCTGCGCTGGCGCAACGTCACTTATCGCGGAAGCGAAACGACGGATGTCGACGAAAATCGCCTGATCGTCGCTTACACGTTCAAGTTCTGGTAATCCGTTAGGGTATTGGTCTTCGCCAATTGTCCCTGAATTGGATTCAGACTGCGTGGCATCACCATAACCCAGGTACGGATATACCTGGGTTGTGCCACCGCGACGTCGAGGGCCTGCTTCAATTGCTGCCCTTCGCGACAGGCAAGAGTCGGCCAAAAGCAATGGGATGGACTCTTCCTCACTTCGGCATCTTGAGTGCCAGACTGAAGGTGCGAACCACAGTCAGCTGGCCTAAACGGACGCTGCCTGCACGCGGGTTTGCCCGTAGAGCTCAACCGTCGCCGCCGAGCCACAGCGCAGGATGTAGCGTCTCGGGTAACTGGATCACGGCCTCGCGGTGCCCTGAATGGGCAACGCGTACCACCATTTGTCCCGCGCAAACCATGTCTTGCGTGAGGAAACAGGGTGAAGGGAAAAAAGGCTGCAGGTGCAGCCTCAAGGATGGGGGGGCAGAGATGACTAAGCATCACTCATGTTTTCTTATAGAGCGTAGCTTTGTCGGCCAGGCAACAAGATCAATCGACTACATGGAACCTGGGTAGCATCCATTTCCAACGAATGGCGGCAATACGGCTGACAAAAACGAACGCAATGGCGATTGCAGACGCCACTTCAAGAGAAATCTGAAAATCCAACAGCGTGATGTAGGCGACTGCACCCAAAATACTGATGGATGCATAAACCTCACGTTTAAACACCAACGGTATTTCGTTACACAACACATCACGCATCACACCCCCGGCGACTGCGGTAGCTACACCCATGATCACTGCGATGCTGGGGGGGAGGTTTTGCTGAAGAGCTATATCTGTTCCTCTGACCGTAAATACAGCCAATCCAAATGCATCGGCTACCAACAGCACCCTCTCGTTGAAGGTTTTCAAGGTCCTCGCCCAAATCATGGTTCCTAGCGAAGCACTAACCCCTACCAAAAAGCCATTCTCATTGGAAACCCATTCGATCGGATAATGTGCCATCAGTACGTCACGCAAGGCACCGCCGCCTAAAGCGGTGACTAAACTGATGGTGATCACACCGAACCAGTCCAACGATTTTCGCCCTGCCATCAGGGTGCCAGTCACTGCGAAGGCTGCAACGCCTGACAACTCACAGTAATAAATCACCCAACCAGCGTGGTAAACCTTCATTTACGGAACCAGCCTGTACTGCAAATGGGAGAAGTTCTTGAAATGAAGCACCCTCAAAGACTCACATTTAGGTCTAATCACATTATCATAGCATGATAATAAAATCATAACTGAGGCGAGCGATGAATACAGGGCAATAGACACAGCCGCGTATCGTCATGAGGGTTATCCACTTGGAAAAACCACTGTCGAATCAAGCGTGCGGGTCGAAACGATAGGTGACCTGGCAATGGCGTATAGCCCAGGGGTCGCGCGGCCTTGCTTGGCAATAGCCAAAAATCCGGACGACGTTTCCCAAGCCGTTGGATGGGCGCCTGCATTCGGGGGTAGCTGGAGCAGAGGCTAGATCGGCAATTGATTCGGGCGAGGCCATCTATCCCTTCATTTACCCGTTTCTGGTAAGCGTACCGTCGCCATTTTCTGATCACGGTCAATCTAGTTAACTGTCACGAACCTAATCGGTGACAAATAAATCCCCGACCATTACAATTTGATTAACATCGACCGTTTTAGGGTACTGGCAATTCCATGGAAAATAAGACTGCACGACTAACTGTGCTCATTGATCCCGTCAAGAAAAAAGCGCTTGAAGAGCTGTGCGCGTCTCAGGATCTGACGCCCTCTCAGGTCGTTCGTCAGCTTATTCGGGACTATCTGGAGACGCATGGCGTGTCCTACGCCACCAAAAGCAAAACTGCGGCCAATGGTAAGTGATTCATCTGCGCCTGAGCGGGCACGACGAATGCCTGCTCATCGCTCCTTCTACTCTCTTGCACCTATCTCTAGCCCTGTGGCTCGGAGTAGCTGCCCAGTGCACCACTGAAGTCAGCATGATAATGCTGTGAGCCGAGTGCCTGAAGAACCCCTGCCTTGTCGAGCTTGCCAAGGACTTTTTCGTTGGCTTCACACAACTTCACGACAATGCTGCGTTTACGCACTGCTCAATAACTTCGAGCAGAGTGATCAACGTGACGGCGTGCGCAAAACCCGCAATGGGGCTGTTGCCGCCGTTGCGGATGTCGGTCGCAGTTCGAGCGATCGCGCCTGTCGCAGCAAAGCCACCCAACAGAGGAGTGACCAGGCTGGCAATGCCTTGTCCGATTAACTCCTGATTGGAGTCATGTTTGGTGCCGGCCATCCCGTCGGCGACAGCAGCAGACAACAGCGACCCGATCGCCCCCAGCATCGCGATCGCGAACGCAGGACCAATCAATTCAATGATCTGCGGCAGCGTTATTTCAGGAAGGCCAATTTTGGGCAGTCCTTGAGGAATCGGCAAGCCCAAAAAGTCTTTCCACTGCCCGACCCAAATGATCACGCCGATGCCGGCGGTGAACCCAACGATCACGGGATCGGGAATGAACTTGATAAGTGCGCCAAGCTTGGTGATGCCGGCAGTAACAATATTGCACCCGCCATCATTGTCGCGATCTGCAAGCCATCAATGCCGTACTTGGCTGTCACGCTGGCCAAAATGACGATGAACGCCTCAGTAGGGCCGGCAATCTGTAGTCGACTCCCGCCGAAAAGCGAAACCAATAAGCCACCAACAATTGCCGTGTAGATTCCTTGCTCCGGCTTGACGCCCGGGGCGATGGCAAACGCCATGGCCAAGGGTAACGCCACGACGCCGACTATGACCCCCGAGACGATATTTCGGAGCCAGTGCTTGCGCCCCTAGCAAGCCCGCTTTCCAAGCTTCTCGTATGGCAATCATGACTAGCCTCACGCTGGCGGCATGTGCATACTATTCACACGTAGTGATAATACCAAAGCAATTGGCCTAGCCTCTTACGACACCAGCGACCCTGTAGATACAGTGTCGAGAGCGCAGCAACATATGCCCGGAGACCCCGAATGAAACGCGAAGACGTCAAAACCAAACACGGTGAAGGCATGCACTTCGACACGCATGTGATAGTCAACCCGGCCAATACACACGAGTGGATCATTCTTTTTAAAAAGGAAGCCGGGAGAAGCTATTTTCTGGTCAATGACAATGAGGAAATTGAGTCATTTGGACACCTCGATGAACTGATCCGCGAGCTTCGAGAGCTGGGTATCAAGTCCGCCGAAGTTCATTTTTGATTGTTCCACCCAAGGCGTTCGATCATGTCAGTAAAGGTTGATCATGGCCTCCTCCCCTTTCGCTCCCCGCTATTTTGATCCGCTACACCGCGCTCATCCGCGCCACTCGTTCACCCCATGACTTGAGTGTCTGACGCGCAGGGCATTCGAGCGCGCAAAAAAAATGGCCACACAAGGTGGCCTAAGACGGGTTCAAGCATAGGAGGATCTCTATTGACCAATAGATACAGGCCCACCCTGAAGTCTTAGGGCCAATAGAGTGGGTCCGCTGGCTGATAAACCCCTTCATCAGCAGCGCGCAACTGACAATTTGATCCTGGTCTGTGGATCAGGACCTCGTTGCCTATCATTATAATAGTGTTAGCATGTGATTGTAATCAACATCTAATTAGGTGCTCGCATGACTACCGACTTCAAGAAGGCTGCACTGGATTACCACGAATTCCCAATCCCAGGAAAAATCAGCATCGCGCTGACCAAGCCTGCCGACACAGCCGCCCAGCTCGCACTGGCCTACAGCCCAGGCGTAGCGGAGCCCGTACGCGAAATTGCGAAGAATCCAGAGAACGCTTACCGCTTCACCGGTAAAGGCAATCTGGTGGCCGTGATCACCAACGGCACGGCCATTCTGGGCCTCGGCAATCTAGGCCCCTTGGCCAGCAAGCCGGTAATGGAAGGCAAAGCATTGCTGTTCAAGCGTTTCGCCGGAATCGATTCGATCGATATCGAAGTCAATGCCGAGAGCTCCCAGGCCTTTATCGAGACCGTCGTGCGCATTGCCGACACCTTTGGTGGCATCAACCTGGAAGACATCAAAGCGCCTGAGTGTTTTGAAATCGAAGAAGCACTGATCGAACAGTGCAGCATCCCAGTCTTCCATGACGACCAACACGGTACGGCCATCGTCACTGCCGCCGGCATGCTCAATGCACTTGAGATTCAGGGCAAAACCCTGGGTAATGCGAGAATTGTTTGCCTCGGCGCCGGTGCAGCTGCCACTGCTTGCATGCGCCTGCTGCTTAGTCTCGGCGCTCAAAAAAGCAACCTATACATGGTCGATCGTGTCGGTGTTATCCACTCCGCTCGGGAAGGCCTCAATCAATACAAAGCACAGTTCGTTAACGACGGTGGCCCTCGTACGCTGATGGAAGCCATGACCGGTGCTGACGTGTTTGTCGGCCTGTCTGGAGCCAATCTCCTCCCGGCAGAAGCATTGGCAGCGATGGCACCTAACCCGATCGTGTTTGCCTGCTCGAACCCGGACCCTGAAATCAGCTACGAGCTGGCCATGGCCACACGTGATGACCTGATCATGGCGACCGGTCGCTCTGATTACCCTAACCAGGTCAATAACGTTCTGGGCTTTCCGTTCATTTTCCGCGGGACGCTGGATGTTCGCGCAACCCGGATCAACGAAGCGATGAAAATTGCGGCAGTGGAAGCACTGCGCCAATTGGCCAAAGAGCCGACACCGGTGCAAGTGCTGCAAGCATTCAACGTCGATAAACTTGAGTTTGGCCGCGATTACATCCTCCCCAAAGCGCTCGATGCTCGCCTGCTCGGAGCAATAGCCGGTGCAGTGGCCAAGGCCGCTATCGACACCGGCGTTGCGAAGCTGCATTACCCGGCGCACTACCCGCTTTAAGCTGACGTCAATCATGCAGAAGTGCAGCAGCTACAAGACCTTTTTCACGGTTGGCAGCTGTTGCACCCCGGGTTATCCAGCCGCTGCACCTCCTGAATATCGACAGTCCGCCATTTTGCAAAATTACCCGCTTTTGGCCTATCGCCAAGTGAAGCTATCGCGATCCCCGGCAGGCAATCAGCACGCAGGTTTGCCATCCCAGGCAGTCCTGATCACCGATCAGAAGAAACGGCAGCCATCGGCTTCAACACTCAACGCGCAGCTCCGTCCAAATCGCGAGGACCAGGTGATATCAGATATACATAATCGGTTGGCTTTTTTGCTCCTCATCTGCTTGAGACAAGGGTGAATAAATGCCGATCAAATATGTCAGGAGTCTCACCGGGCGAAGGCGTACCACCGCCGCAAACCGACATCTTGGCTTCTCCTTGGCCTTCGTCGCGGGAGCAATCAACGCTGGCGGTTTCCTGGCAGTGCATCAGTACACCTCACACATGACGGGCATCGTCTCTTCGATGGCAGACAACAGTGTGCTGGGAGCCTACGACCTGGTACTTAGTGGCGCCGGCGCATTGTTGTCTTTTCTGGTTGGGGCTGCGTGCTCTGCGGTCATGGTCAATTACTCCCGACGCAGACGGATGCACAGTGAGTTTGCAGTGCCACTTTTGGTCGAGGCCTTTCTGCTTATCTGCTTTGGCTTTCTGGGCGCCCAACTATCCACAGTGAATGGTTTGTTCGTGTCAGTCACCGTGATGCTCCTGTGCTTCATCATGGGGCTACAAAACGCGGTGATCACCAAAATTTCAAAAGCCGAAATCCGAACGACACACATCACCGGCATCATCACGGACATCGGAATTGAGCTGGGAAAACTCCTCTACTGGAATGCCGCCAGCACATCGACACACCCAAAAGTTCTCGCCAATCGGACCCGGCTCAAAATACTGATACTGCTGGCGCTGAGTTTTTTCTTCGGCGGCGTGATGGGGGCATTTGGGTTCAAGCACATTGGTTACATCTCAACGGTACCGCTCGCGATGGTTCTGGTGACGCTGGCAATCGTGCCTGCCTTTGATGACGCCAGGCTTTTTGTCCGCCGCGCCATGCGAAAGTGAGCCAATGACTTTTGCTGAGCGCGCCCACCGCAAACATTAACATTATATGTTAATGTTATGCGCGTATTCGGTGGAGCAGTGACAGCACGCTTGATCCGGTAGCTCGCCCCGTAACAGCAGCATCCTCGAGTAGTTCTGTGCGGCGCGAGATCTGACATCCGTCTCAGGATGACCGTCATTTGATCCGCGATGACCTGCGCAGTCACGGCGCGGAGGATGAAACACAGCACACTGGCGCGGTGAAAGCCGTCAGACAGTCAATGCCTATCAGCAGACTCGTGACACCAGTCTCAATGACCCAATCAATACAGCAGGCTGACAAAGCTCTGTTAAGGAAGAGACCATGAGCAGAACAATCGCAATCATCAAGGGCGACGGCATCGGCCCCGAGATCATGCAAGCGACGCTACGCGTACTCGACGCCCTTGACTGCAATCTTCGCTACGACTTCGTTGAGGCCGGCCTGGAGGCGTTGCAGCAACATGGACAGCTGATGCCACCCGCCTCTATCGATACGATCGCCAAACATGGCATCGCACTTAAAGGCCCTCTGACGACACCGATTGGCCGTGGGTTCTCATCGATCAACGTTCACCTTCGCCGCCATTTCGATCTCTACGCCAATGTTCGACCAGCGATCAGTTTCCCGGGAACCCGTTCGCGCTTCGAAGATATCGACATCATCACAGTGCGCGAAAATACCGAGGGGGCTTACTTACCCGAAGGACAGAGTATTTCAGAAGACGGCGAAGTCGCTTTGGCGAGCATCCGCGTAACACGCACCGCCTCCGAACGCATCGTGCGATACGCGTTCGAGCTGGCTCGTAGCAAAGGCCGCAAGAAAGTTACCGCGGTGCACAAGGCCAACATCATAAAGTCTTGCTCCGGTTTGTTTCTTGAGGTTGCGCGCGAGGTCGCTGCGGATTATCCGGAAATCGAATTCCACGAAATGATCGTCGACAACGCCTGTATGCAGTTGGTAATGAACCCCCATCAATTCGATGTCATTGTCACCACCAACCTGTTTGGTGACATCCTTTCAGACTTGTGCGCAGGCCTGGTGGGTGGATTGGGCTTGGCGCCCGGGTCTAACATCGGCGCCGATGCGGCCATCTTCGAAGCGGTCCACGGTTCGGCACCGGACATCGCTGGCAAGAATATCGCAAACCCTTGTGCATTGTTGTTGGCTGCCGCGGACATGCTTGATTATATGGGCATGGTGGACAAGGGGACACGCATTCGTACCGCTATCCGCGTTGTTTTGAAAACCGCCTGCGATCAGGTGACACCGGATATGGGGGGAACCGGAACGACTGAGTCCTTCGCTGACGCCTTGGTGGCCTACTTGCGTGACTAGATAGACGTAATCGCCAGCTCAGTCAGAGCTGGCGTTTTTATATCCTGCGCTACGCCTACCGCCCCTCTTTGATTGAAGAGAAATCAAAATGCCCAAGAGGGGTAGGTCTTTACCCATCAGCACCGACTACAGGCAAAATTACCCACGAATCACTGGCGCCCCTTCGCAACAGGAAGACAGGCAACCCGATTAAAAAACCTCCTGGTGCTCCTCTGATTGGAACTTATAACTCGTCGAGTCTTGCACCACCCTCAAGCAGGGAATCTTGTTATTTTTTTTATGTTTCAATCTTTATAATAAAACAAGGGCAACACATTTAATTACTTACTGCAGTTTCTGTCGCCGGTTGCCGGCACTGCATACGGGTATATATGTGGAGCTTCTATACGCTCTTTCAGCTTTGCCGCATAGTCCTTTGCACCCTGCTCATTGCGGAACTGAATTCGCCGGACACCTACACACACGGACCATAGATCTTCACTCTGACTAGACAGATGTTCGACCCTGACAGACATGACGACACTCCAAGAAAAAAAATTCAAAAATGAATTTCAGCCACCTTGATACCGATTTCACGCAGCTCATGAATCAAATCATCAAGGTGTCGGAAGGGTTCAATTTCTTCATTGTCATTGACCAGGAAAAAGCTTCTTCCTGCTTCCTTTTTAAAGAATGCGATCCACTCCTGGGTGTTGGCCGGATTGGCAATTAAATGGGTGTCAAACTGAATGCCTTCAGCGTGTTTGATTTTTACGTCCTCACGTTTCATGCAGCTCTCCAAGCGCTCACATCTTTCTGTTCTCATGCGTGATTTGCCTCCCGGCAGTTGAGCAAAGCCGTCGCTCCCGCCTGAGGCAAGGTCGAGCAGATTGCCTTTCTATTATCACCGCATGATAATATTATGCACATATGAACCCCCGGAGGCTAGTCATGAACAAAACCACCGATCTCTATGAGGTACGCCGGCCTGAGCGCTGCCACCCAATTCTTTGTCTTTGAAAGCCCACAACCTTGCGGGTAAGCGTCAAGTGATAAAGCTCTGACGGCCAGATCGAGGACATAGCCGAACCCAAAAAGCTCTCACGATCAGCAATGAGCTATCAGCTCCACACCCTGGAGGTAATTGCCTGTACGGGTTCATAGTGACTTACTTCACCGTGATGATTGCACCTTCAAGTGCACATAGGACGTCATTTTAAAAGACATGAGATGAGTCCCTCGCCACAACGGATCGCCTTTGCTTTTGATTTACCGCGTACGGTTTCTGAATTTTAAGGACGAAAGTCATCATGCGAAAAACAGAAATTAAAATGTGTGTCCCGCTCAATGTGCCGACACTAGAGCCCGGGCAGCGATTGTTGGTTTGCCTTGAGCAATGCGTCGTCGTCCAGCAGCGAGAAACAAAAATCTATCAGGTTGTTTTTGACTGCAAAGCACCTAAAACAACACGAATTCTTTGGACAGAGGACGAGTGGATTTTCATCGGCAGGCACAAGCAAAATGCTGAAAAAGATCCTTTGCTGGCTACATTTGTATCAACACTAAAAACTGAGTAGAGGGTTTCCTACATAATGTTAAAAATAACTATCAGTGTAGGGCATTAACTGCTTAAAGACGCTTAACGCTGATTACTTGCAGGGGCGTACTTTAAATATTCTCTCGAATCAAGCCCGTGGCCATTGATCACCAACAATGGAACTCCCATGGAGCGCTCATAATCTGCGCGAAGCGCGAAGAAGCTGTCCTCCGCCCGGCCGTCGAGCAGCGGCATCGGGTCAGTTTCTGTGCATATAGAAAAGCTGCCCATGTCTCACACGCCAGCTTTGGCGCCTGGCAGCTTGCCCCATGGATAACCGCAAACCTGCAGGGCTGATACGAGCATCATCATGTGGTTTGGGAATGACGATCGGTATCGCTCTAATGCAGCTGACTGTCGATCCATTGCCCAGCCGCCACCATCGCCTCGGCCAGCGCACTGGGGCCGAGAAAGCCATCAGATGCTGGGGTGTAAAGCTGTATGGATATCGTGAAGTTTCCACCTAGAGCCAGTGGTTTTGTGGGGGTAAAAACAATCAAAAATAAAAAAGGGTCGCGAGATAAAATCTCGCAACCCTTTGAATTATATGGTCGGGACGGAGTGATTCGAACACTCTACCCCTAGCACCCCATGCTTGCAGGGGCGCTAAAGAGCTATACAGAACAGTCCTTTGGAACGGCGCCCACTGCAATCGATGGTTGAACATGACTAACCGTGTTTTACGAATCCCCGCAAAAGTCCCTACAGGGTTTCGACAAGAAAACCCCTGCATCCCGGCGTCCTGCCGACCGCACAAACATCAACCTCGCCAAATATTTCAGCAGCTTTTCTAGCTCTGCTTCGAAAATCACAAAGAGTGTTTCCGCGCCACCCAGAGCACTGTTTTTTTTGACGTCAAAAATTGATGCTTTGCCATTATTTCGCCACCAGCTACGATCCGCAGACGACCTATGCATTGGGTAAAATATGAGCATCGCACCGAAGCATGGCTGGAAATGGGCCTACAAAAAACTGCGCGGACTGGACTGCTCACGACGAGCGGCCTTTTACAGGGCGACGCTCTATTCAATTCGAGGCGATACGGGATCGTTTTACGTCGACCGGAGCTGGGAGAAGGTCCGCCTTCGTCGTTAATTGTGTGCCATCAACAGGAAGTCCGGATCATTCTTACTCCGGGCGTCTATGGCCCAGCCCAAGACCACACTTCAGTAATGCAGCAGTAACATCGGGAATGGCCTGCAGGTCTTTTGTTTCGCGAGTATGCATTGACGATTATCTAAAACCTTCTGCCGACCGAATACCAACCCTTTTTTTGACTGCTACGCCGACCTCTTCACGGAGGAATCTCGATGCCCAACCCAGACCTGCTTCCTTCACTGCTCTTCAAAATCAACGAAAACCAGCTTGCCCTGGAGGCTGCCATCATGGAGCTAAAGATTTGGGTCGAGCAGCGCGCTGCAACCGAGGTCGGTGGCAATGTGAGAGGTGCCTTGGAAACGATCGACAAAAATGAAGAGTTCATCAAGATGACGCTGGCGGTGATGATGACGCCGGAGTGATCGCTCACAGGCAGAAATCGGCCGATTCTGTTGAAAAAATCGGCCATGGTTCTTGCGGCATAAAAGTGCGCGTCACAGGATGAGGGTTCAGCGACAGTGGCCTCGAAACGCGGGGCCATGGAAAACATAGGCGTGTCTGAAAATGGCACAGTTCTACCGATGACCGCCCATCAGCTAGATTCCGCGCCCGGAGCAGGCCACTAAACTTCACAAGGGGGATGAAATCAACGCACTTCAAATCAGGAGCTCTGTGATGAACAGAAAATCTTGGCTGGCGTTGGTAGTGACGGTAGGGGCGATTTCAGGTTGCGCAAGCAGAACCGAGATTGTCGATGTCCCCCTCAATGCTACCCCGCAAAACGCAGAGCATGTCGCTCGAGCCACCCTCAGTCCGGTGGGCAACCAAACCAGTATCTGGCTCACCGTCGCTGGTGTCCCTCACGACTTGGCCGTACCTAGCCGCCTCGTTAGTGCTATCTACTCTGGCTCGTGCCAGCGGTTGAGTGCACAACCGGTGTACGAGACCCGTCAGGCCAACAGCGTCGAGTATCCATCGTTGGCCCCGCGTACCCAGCATTGGGCCCAGGCGCCGGTGGCGCTGAGCGAACTGACCAAGGGTGACTATGTCTTGCTCGTTCGCACCAGCTCAGCGGACGGTAGCCGCCCCCTTTTCTGCGGCAACATCAGCGCGAGCTAGGGGCACATCAAGCAAATCGCTCGGAACCGTGGCCTGCTCAAATCTGCCAGGCCACGGTGAGGCCTTCATCAGTACTGCCGCCAATACTGAGGTGCCAGTAGCCGCAAGGTCCACGCACGCCATCGGCGTAGCTTGTCAGGGTGGCGATACCAAGCCTTCGATTGATCGAAAGGTGGCGTCAAGCTCAAGCCTGATCACGCCGCAAAAGCCTGCGAATCTGCGGTTATACAACCTCGAGCGAATGATGAGCATCTTTGGCATTTGGGGATTGCTTGAAGCGATCAAGGCATGATCATATCGCTGCAACGTCGGTAAGAGGCTATGTTGACCGCACAGGCCAATCGTTACTTCCTACTACCAACTTCACAGGCAATCCAAAAAATCTCAGCCTTGAACGTATCAAGTGTGTTTTCGCACAGTCTGGGTCGATTGTAGCCCCCAATCATCAGCGCAAAACTTCCCTTACATATGCCTGGCATGAAGCGAGCGCAATCAATCCTTGGTCGCCGGCGTCGGTGATTCCGATAATTCGTTGAGCATGCGCTGGGTCAAGTCGGGCGCGCGCTCCTCCATGAACCACGCCGCCGGCGCCGGTATCGGCTGGCACTGAACAGCCACTGGCTGTATCCGTTGCGTCGAGAAGGACTGACAGCCGCAAATCAGAAGTGGCAAGGCGATCGCGCAGGCGACCTTGGTCTTTTTGAGCACCGCTCAGCTCCTTGTAGTGGGTTTGGTCGCTGGCCGCCAGTCGCTGCTCGAGCGCCAAGCGTTGTTCCTGATCCGCGCGCACCTGGGCGGCGGCTGCGTTGCTGATGAAGGTCAGGTCTGCCTGATACGTGGCGGACTGCTCGGCGAGTTGCTTACCGTAGCGCCAGTCCAGCACCTTCCATGCCCCGCCTACGTGCGGCTGGCGTGACGGAGGAAGATCGGAAAGCGCTGCTCGGCCACAAGAACGGCAGCATCACCAGTCACTACTCGGGCGCTGAGCTCGGGCATTTGATCGAAGCTGCGAACATGGTATCAGCAACCGATTCGCGTGGACCGGTCCTGACAATCTTGAAGAGGAGGCAGGCGTGAAAAATCGAGAAGTCACGCAAAAGTCACGCACATGAAAAAGCCCAACTCGCTAAAGTTGGGCTAAGTCATTGAATAATATGGTCGGGACGGAGTGATTCGAACACTCGACCCCTAGCACCCCATGCTAGTGCGCTACCGGACTGCGCTACGCCCCGACTAGGCGTGAAACTCATCCTTCACCTCGAAGGACGCTCAAGAATATATCGCAAGCTTTTGAAAACTGGAAGTATTTAAAAGCAAAAAATCATTTCTTGAGTACAACCAGCACATCTTCCAACTCGGCAATCATCTGCCGGATCATCTGTTTGTACTGGGTGGTGTCATCTTTGGCTTCGTCGCCGGACAAACGCAAGCGTGCGCCGCCGATGGTGAAGCCATGATCGTAAAGAAGCGCGCGGATCTGCCGGATCATCAGCACGTCTTGTCGCTGATAATACCGGCGGTTTCCGCGGCGTTTGACGGGGTTGAGTTGAGGAAACTCCTGCTCCCAATAGCGCAGAACGTGCGGTTTTACCGCACACAGCTCGCTGACTTCACCAATGGTGAAGTAGCGTTTGCCTGGGATGACGGGTAGCTCGTCGTTATGACTTGGTTCCAGCATAAGCCTCAACTCGGGCCTTCAACTTCTGCCCTGGACGAAAGGTGACCACACGGCGAGCCGTGATCGGGATTTCTTCTCCCGTTTTCGGATTGCGGCCAGGCCGCTGGCGTTTGTCCCGAAGGTCGAAATTGCCGAAACCGGACAATTTGACTTGTTCGTTGTCTTCCAGAGCGTGCCTGATTTCTTCAAAAAACAGTTCGACCAATTCCTTGGCCTCCCGTTTATTCAGGCCCAACTCCTCATACAGACGTTCCGCCATCTCAGCTTTCGTCAGAGCCCCCATACGTCACTTCCTTAACGTGGCGTTCAACCTTTGTTCGAGCGAGGTGAGGATATTTTGCGTCGTGGTATTCACCTCATCGTCATTAAGAGTGCGCGATGGATGCTGCCAGGTCAAGCCGACTGCAAGGCTTTTTCTATCAGGATCAATGCCTTTACCCTGATACACGTCAAATAGCCTGAGGTCTGTCAGCCATTCGCCTGCATTTTCACGGATTACGTCGAGAACGGCGCTGGCTGCGACGTCTTTTTCCGCGATCAGGGCCAGGTCACGTCGCACTTCAGGAAAGCGCGATAACTCCTGGAATTTAGGCATTTTACCCAGTGCCACTTCCGCCAGAACCAGCTCGAATACGAACACCGGACGGTCGAGACCGAGGGTTTTCGATAATTCCGGGTGGATGGCGCCGACGAAGCCGACCAGGCGACCTTCGCGTTCGATGCGCGCGGTTTGACCCGGGTGCAGCGCTGGGTGTTTGCCCGGCACGAACGTGAACGAATCCAGTGCGCCGGCGAAGCCCAATACGGCTTCCACGTCGGCCTTGACGTCGAAGAAGTCGACGACGTCGCGACCTTGCGCCCAGCCTTCCGGCAGGCGGCTGCCGCACACTACACCGGCGATCATCGGCTCTTGCTTGAGGCCGTCGAGTTGACCGACGAACCGCAGGCCGCTTTCGAACAGGCGCACGCGATCCTGCTGGCGGTTCAGGTTGTGCTGAAGCGCCTTGACCAGGCCTGGCCACAGCGACGAACGCATGGCAGCCATGTCGTTGGAGATCGGGTTGGCCAAGAGCAGTGGTTCAACACCTGGATTAAACAACTCGAACTGTTTCGGATCGATGAAACTGTAGGTGATCGCTTCCTGGTAACCACGGGCGACCAGCAGTCGACGCAGTTCTGGCAGGTCACTGCGGGCTTCGGCCTTGGCTTGCGGCGCCAGGCGGGCTTGCGGGTAGCGCACCGGCAGGCGGTTGTAGCCGTACAGGCGAGCCAGTTCTTCGATCAGGTCGACTTCCAGGCTGATGTCGAAGCGATGGCTTGGCACTTCTACGCGCCACTGCCCTGCCCCGTCGGCGGAAATTTTAAGGCCCAGGCCGTTGAGCAGGCGCTCGACTTCGGCCGGTTCCATTTCCATGCCGAGCATCTGGCTGATGCGCTGGGCACGCAGGGTGACCGGTGCGATCGACGGCAGGTGCTGTTCGCTGACGGTTTCGATGATCGGGCCGGCTTCGCCGCCGGTGATTTCCAGCAGCAGGCCGGTGGCGCGCTCCATGGCTTCACGGGCCAGCTGCCAGTCCACGCCACGCTCGTAGCGGTGCGAGGCGTCGGTGTGCAGGCCGTAGGAACGGGCCTTGCCAGCGACGGCGATCTGGTCGAAGAACGCGCTTTCGAGGAATACGTCGCGAGTGGTCGCGGTGTTGACGCCGCTGTGCTCGCCACCCATGACGCCGGCAATCGCCAGGGCGCGGGTGTGGTCGGCGATGACCAGGGTATCGCTACGCAGGCTGACTTCCTGACCGTCGAGCAGTACCAGTTTTTCGCCTTCTTCGGCCATGCGCACGCGGATGCCGCCATTGATTTCGGCGAGATCGAAAGCGTGCAGCGGTTGACCCAGTTCCAGCATCACGTAGTTGGTGATGTCGACGGCAGCGTCGATGCTACGGACGTCGGAACGACGCAGGCGCTCGACCATCCACAGTGGCGTTGGCTTGGACAGGTCGACGTTACGGATCACGCGGCCCAGGTAGCGCGGGCAAGCGGCCGGCGCCAGGACTTCGACCGAGCGCACTTCGTCGTGCACGGCGGGCACAGTGGCCACGACCGGACGGGTGACCTGGGCGGCGTACAGCGCGCCGACTTCACGGGCCAGGCCGGCCACGGACAGGCAGTCGCCGCGGTTCGGGGTAAGGTCGACCTCGATGCTGGCGTCGTCCAGGCCCAGGTATTCACGGATGTCCTGGCCAACCGGTGCATCGACCGGCAATTCCATCAGGCCATCGTTGCCTTCGCCAACCTGCAGTTCGGCTTGCGAGCACAGCATGCCGTTGGACTCAACGCCACGCAGCTTGGCTTTCTTGATCTTGAAGTCGCCTGGCAGCTCGGCACCGATCATGGCGAACGGGATCTTCAGGCCCGGACGCACGTTAGGCGCACCGCACACGATCTGGAAGGTTTCGGCGCCATTGCTGACTTGGCACACACGCAGCTTGTCGGCGTCCGGGTGCTGCTCGGTGCTCAGCACCTCGCCCACGACCACGCCACTGAATTCACCGGCGGCCAGCGTGACGCTGTCGACCTCAAGACCGGCCATCGACAGACGAGCAACCAGCTCGTCGCGACTTACCTGCGGGCTTACCCAGCCGCGCAGCCATTGTTCACTGAATTTCATCCTGCTCTCCTAAGAATTCGTTACGACTAGCGAAATTGCGCGAGGAACCGCAAGTCGTTGTCGAAGAACAGACGCAAGTCGTTCACGCCGTAACGCAGCATGGCCAGACGCTCGACGCCCATGCCAAAGGCAAAGCCCGAAAACTCTTCCGGGTCGATCCCGGACATGCGCAGCACGTTCGGGTGAACCATGCCGCAGCCCATGACTTCCAGCCAGCCAGTCTGTTTGCAGACACGGCAGCCTTTACCGCTGCACATCACGCATTCCATGTCGACTTCAGCGGATGGCTCGGTGAACGGGAAGTACGAAGGACGAAAGCGCACCGCCAGTTCCTTCTCGAAGAACACCCGCAGGAATTCTTCGATGGTGCCCTTGAGGTCGGCGAAATTGATGTCGCGATCGACCAGCAGGCCTTCGACCTGGTGGAACATCGGCGAGTGGGTGATATCCGAGTCGCTACGGTACACACGGCCTGGGCAGACGATGCGGATCGGCGGCTGTTTCGATTCCATGGTGCGGACCTGTACCGGCGAGGTATGGGTGCGCAGCAACATGTTGGCATTAAAATAGAAGGTGTCATGCATCGACCGGGCCGGGTGGTGGCCTGGGATGTTGAGCGCTTCGAAGTTGTGGTAGTCGTCTTCGACCTCAGGGCCTTCGGCGATGCCGTAGCCGATGTGGGTGAAGAACTGTTCGATTCGTTCCAGAGTACGCGTAACCGGATGCAGACCACCCGAGGTCTGGCCGCGGCCAGGCAGGGTCACGTCAATGGACTCGGCAGACAGTTTGGCGGCCAGGTCGGCCTCTTCAAACAGTGCCTTGCGGGCATTGAGAACCTCTGTGACACGCTCCTTGGCAACGTTGATCAGGGCGCCGACTTGCGGACGCTCTTCTGCCGGCAGATTTCCCAGGGTCTTCATCACCTGAGTCAATTCGCCCTTCTTGCCAAGGTAGTGAACCCGGATTTGCTCCAGGGCATTGATATCTTCAGCGCTTTGCACAGCCTCTAGTGCTTGAGAGACGAGCGCATCCAGGTTTTCCATGTACAGACTCCAGATACAAAATAGGGGAAGAGCTTGAAGGCTCTTCCCCTATTTATGACGTTTAACACCTGGCCCCACAAAGGTGAGGCAGGGTGACTGTCGGGGGTACTTAAGCCAAGGTGGCTTTAGCTTTCTCGACAATCGCAGCAAACGCCGCTTTTTCGTTCACTGCCAGATCAGCCAGAACCTTACGGTCGATCTCGATGGACGCTTTTTTCAGGCCGGCGATGAAACGGCTGTAGGACAGACCGTTGATACGTGCACCAGCGTTGATACGAGCGATCCACAGAGCGCGGAACTGACGTTTTTTCTGACGACGGTCACGGTAGGCGTATTGGCCTGCCTTGATTACCGCTTGCTTGGCAACACGGAATACGCGCGAACGAGCGCCGTAGTAGCCTTTAGCAAGTTTCAGAATTTTTTTGTGACGTTTACGGGCAATGACGCCACGCTTTACACGAGCCATGAGTTACTTCCTCTATTCTTGACTAAATTAACGAAGGCGCAGCATGCGCTCGACTTTTGCCACGTCACACGGTGCCAGCAAGCTGCTACCGCGCAGTTGACGCTTACGCTTGGTCGACATTTTAGTCAGGATGTGGCTCTTGAAAGCGTGCTTGTGCTTGATACCGTTAGCAGTTTTCAGAAACCGCTTAGCAGCACCACTTTTAGTTTTCATTTTTGGCATGTTCGGATACTCCGCATTCAGTTGATAAACATAATCAGTAGGCCTGCCGTGCCCAAATGATTACTTCTTCTTTTTCGGGGCGATGACCATGATCAGTTGGCGTCCTTCCATCTTAGGATGCTGTTCGACAGAACCGTACTCGAGCAAGTCACCTTCAACTCGCTTGAGGAGTTCCATCCCCAGCTCCTGGTGGGCCATCTCACGGCCGCGGAATCGCAAGGATACCTTGGCCCTGTCCCCATCACTCAGGAAACGTACCAGGTTGCGCAGTTTTACCTGGTAATCCCCTTCCTCCGTCCCTGGACGAAACTTGATTTCTTTAACCTGGATCTGCTTCTGGTTCTTCTTGGCTGCGGCAACCTGCTTCTTCTTTTCGAAGATCGATTTGCCGTAGTCCATCAGCTTGCAGACAGGAGGTACAGCATCGGCGGAAATTTCCACCAAATCGAGCTTGGCTTCTTCAGCCTTAAGAAGCGCGTCTTCAATTGACACAATCCCAAGCTGCTCGCCTTCAGCCCCAATTAACCGAACCTCGCGTGCCGAGATATTCTCGTTGATCGGGGCTTTCGGTGCAGCTCGTTTATCTTGTCTCATTTCACGCTTAATAGTAATTACTCCGAATCTGGGCGACCACGCCGGGAAACCGCTTGCGCGAGAAACTCAGCGAACTGGGCGACGGGCATCGAGCCCAGGTCAGCACCTTCACGAGTACGCACAGCGACAGTCTGCATCTCGACTTCCCGATCTCCGATAACCAAGAGATAGGGAACCTTGAGCAAAGTATGCTCGCGGATTTTAAAGCCGATCTTTTCATTTCTCAAGTCAGACTTGGCACGAAATCCGCTTTCGTTGAGAGTTTTTTCAACTTCAGCGGCAAAATCAGCCTGCTTGTCAGTGATATTCATGATCACTGCCTGGGTCGGAGCCAGCCACGCAGGGAACGCGCCCTCGTAGTGCTCGATCAGGATTCCAACGAAACGTTCGAAGGAGCCGAGGATCGCCCGGTGCAACATAACCGGGTGCTTGCGACTGTTGTCTTCGGAGACGTATTCGGCTCCCAGACGGACAGGCAGGTTAAAATCGAGCTGCAGAGTACCACACTGCCAGACGCGGCCAAGGCAATCTTTCAGCGAGAACTCGATCTTCGGACCGTAGAAAGCGCCTTCGCCCGGCTGCAGATCGTACGGCAGGCCCGCGCTATCAAGGGCTGCAGCCAGGGCAGCCTCGGCGCGATCCCACAGTTCGTCGGAACCTACGCGTTTTTCCGGACGAGTGGACAACTTCATCTCGACGTCTTTAAAGCCGAAATCGGCGTAGACGTCCATGGTCAGCTTGATGAATGCGGCGGATTCGGCCTGCATCTGCTCTTCGGTGCAGAAGATGTGGGCGTCGTCCTGGGTGAAGGCACGCACGCGCATGATGCCGTGCAACGCACCCGATGGCTCGTTACGATGGCAGGCACCGAACTCGGCCAGGCGCATCGGCAGCTCACGGTAGCTTTTCAGGCCCTGGTTGAACACCTGCACGTGGCACGGGCAGTTCATCGGCTTGATGGCGTAGTCGCGGTTTTCCGACTGGGTGGTGAACATGTTGTCGGCGTAGTTGGCCCAGTGCCCGGATTTCTCCCACAGGCTGCGGTCAACGACTTGCGGAGTCTTGATCTCCAGGTAGCCGTTGTCGCGCTGAACCTTGCGCATGTACTGCTCGAGCACCTGGTACAGGGTCCAGCCGTTCGGGTGCCAGAACACCATGCCCGGCGACTCTTCCTGGGTGTGGAACAGGCCCAGGCGCTTGCCGATCTTGCGGTGATCGCGCTTTTCAGCTTCTTCGATGCGCTGGATGTAAGCCGCCAGCTGCTTCTTGTCAGCCCAGGCGGTGCCGTAGACGCGCTGCAATTGCTCGTTCTTGGCATCGCCGCGCCAGTAGGCGCCGGACAACTTGGTCAGCTTGAAGGATTTGAGGAAACGGGTGTTCGGTACGTGCGGGCCGCGGCACATGTCGACGTATTCTTCGTGATAGTACAGACCCATGGCCTGTTCGTTCGGCATGTCCTCGACCAGGCGCAACTTGTAGTCTTCGCCACGAGCCTTGAACACTTCGATCACTTCGGCGCGCGGAGTGACTTTCTTGATCACGTCGTAATCTTTCTCGATCAGCTGCTGCATGCGCTGTTCGATCGCGGCCAGGTCGTCCGGGGTGAAAGGACGCTCGAAGGCGATGTCGTAATAGAAGCCTTCGTCGATGACCGGACCGATGACCATCCTGGCGGTCGGATACAGCTGCTTGACCGCGTGGCCAACCAGGTGGGCGCAAGAGTGGCGAATGATCTCCAGCCCCTCTTCATCCTTTGGCGTGATGATTTGCAGCGTGGAATCGCTGCTGATGATGTCGCTGGCGTCGACCAGCTGGCCATTGACCTTGCCGGCCACGGTGGCTTTGGCCAGGCCAGCACCAATGGATGCGGCGACCTCGGCTACGGAAACCGGGTGATCAAATGAACGTTGACTGCCGTCGGGAAGAGTAATAGTTGGCATGGCGCCTCCTCTCCTAGTGGTGACCCCTACCAAAGGTCACGTGGGTTGGGATGAGCCAGTACAAGATCCGGTCCAGGCCATTCAATGACGAACGCCTGCCTTACAGCGGCAGGAGCCTTGCGGCCAACCGGAAACCGAACCAGAGTGACTGGGATTCAAATCAGGGTTATTCGGGCCTGTGCCGCCACCGGGACTGAAGGTCATCCGGAGCCTGCTAAACGCCCGAGCGAGGCATGCTAGCACAGATGAACGGTCGTCGACGCCATGCAGCGCGCCGCTAGGGCAAATCAGGGCTTTTTATGCCAGAGTGCTGAACTTGAACCGGGTTTTACCCCTCAGATAACAAGACATTGACCCACAAGGAGCATCCCAGCATGCGTCTGAATCGTTTATTCGCCATCGTCGCCCCCGTCGTCCTGCTGCTGCCACTGGCCGCCCACGCGGACTGGCCGAAGGGCGAGCGCGAGAAATACATGGCTCAGTGCACCCAGGCGGCCACGCCGCAGATCGGCGCAGCTGCTGCCAAGTCCCACTGCGCCTGTGGCGCCGATGCGATCAAGTCGTACCCGGCCAGCGACATCCAGGCATTGATGGACAACAAGGCCAGTGACGCGCTGAAACAGAAAGCGCTGACCAAGATCGCCTCCTGCAAAGCCGATCCGAAGGCGAAAAAATAAGCCCATCGGAGCTCCTTTTCAGCCTGGACGAGCGCCTAAAAGCCCCTGAAAACCGCCTTTTACTACAAATTTTTCAGGTTTTTACGGTTTTTTTATCGTCTTTACTTTCGGCTGAAAGCCTTTTAAATCGGGGCTTTCAGCCAATATGAGCAGCAAAGCAAGCGTGACGGCAAGGCAAACAGCACCTGCGGGGGGCTCCCAAAGCGAACATTTCGACTATGATACCCCGGTGTGCCCAGTTGGCCTGAGCAGCACAGTACTGAAAAAATATATGTTTCTTGGAGATACACCATGTCTAATCGCCAAACCGGCACCGTTAAGTGGTTCAACGATGAAAAAGGCTTCGGCTTCATCACTCCTCAAGGTGGCGGTGACGACCTGTTCGTACACTTCAAAGCTATCGAAAGCGACGGTTTCAAAAGCCTGAAAGAAGGCCAGACCGTTTCCTTCGTGGCTGAGAAAGGCCAAAAGGGTATGCAAGCTGCACAGGTTCGCCCAGAGTAAGTTTCTGGCGCACTAAAAAAACCCCGTCCATGTGACGGGGTTTTTTATGCGTGCAACAAAAGCCGGACGCTGTCAGCCGCAGTTGACGCGGGTGACCACTCGAGCCGCATCGGTATTGAGGTTCAGGCGGTCGGAGCGATATTCCAGGGTGACCATGTCATCGGGCATCAGGAACCGGGCATTCTGCGCGCCTGCGCGAGTGCGGGCCTGCTCCAGCAATTCAGATGAAGCCTTCCTGCCGATGGCGAATTCGGCAGCCTTCGCTTCACAGCGGCTGTGACCCGTATCGGTCGACGCTACAGGGTTTGTTGCCGACTCGGAGGACGTACTGCTGCAGCCAGCCAGCAACGTGGCGGCCAACAAAGTACCCAATGACGCGAGCTTCCAAGGCATGAAGCCTCCTCTTTTCAATAGTTAAGCTGAGATCGTGCGACCGCCATTCTGGTGATTGGTTTCACCGTGGCTGATAGCACCCTGCCCCCAGACAGGATAATTGCCAAGTTTGCCTGAGCACCAGCAGGCTGATCATTGTTCAATCGTGACTGAATATGAACAAGCCTCAGTAGACGTCGATGTAGTCGAACGGCGGGTTCGGCCAGTTCTCTTTCAGCGCGTTGTAGATCTGCATCACCCACACCTCATCGCTGGCGGCGACGCGCCCGACATAACCGGAACCCTTGGCCCAGGTCTCCAGGCGAAACAGCAGGTCGCCGATGTCGGTACCGCCGACAACACCTGAGGATATATAGGCAATGCCGGCTTTAGTCACCCGCAACTGGGTGTGCTCATCGTCACTGGCTGAGGCCAGCAAATGGCGAACGGCATCCAGGGTCAAGCCGTCGGGCGTGTTCAAATCAATCTGCACGGGGTGGTCCTTGGACATTGTTCGAAGACCAAGTGTCGCATAGCCCTCCCCTCATGCCTAAGTCGGAGTGCCAAACGTCGCGCAAAATGGTTAACTTCGCAGACAGACTTCTACCCATTCACGAGCGCTATTCATGACCACCGTAAGTATCGATGCCGACATCAAAGCCAAGTGGCCGCAGGGCCACAGCTCCTACAGCCCCGGCAGCCCTGAAGAATTGGCAATCATCGGCATAGATCTTCTGGTCAAGGAACTGGGAACCGAAGCGGCCCAGTCGTTCATCACCCAGGTATTTGAGAAGTACCCGGTGAACTACATGGGCGCCGCGTACACGGCGGCCAAGTAACTCCCGCAGGCTGGCACCTGCGGGAAGCGACTGCTGCTTACTTCAAACGCGCCAGACGCTGGGTCAGCAGGTCAAAGAAACCCTGGGCGTCGCCGTTTTCAACCCAGAACGCGTTTTTCGGCGCCTTCAGGCCGTCGTACCAGTCGACGATGGTCTGGCCGAAGGTCGGGCCTTCGCGGCTGTCGACCACCACATTGACCGCACGACCGCTGAACAGCTCGGGTTTGAGCAGGTAGGCGATCACGGTGGCGTCATGCACCGGGCCACCGGTCATGCCGTAGTGTTCCATGTCACCCTTGACGTATTCATTCAGAATATCGCCCACCAGCTTGCTGGCATTGTTGTTCAGGGCAGCGATCTGCTTCAGGCGCGATTCGCTGGTGAGGATCTTGTGGGTCACATCCAGTGGCAAATAAGTCAGCTTCACACCGCTCTTGAGCACCACTTCTGCCGCCTGGGGATCGGCGAACAGGTTGAACTCGGCCACTGGGGTGATGTTGCCACCGTTGAAGTGCGCGCCGCCCATGATCACTACTTCCTTGATGCCCTGGACGATCTCGGGCTCCTGGATCAATGCCAGCGCCAGGTTGGTCTGTGGGCCGAGCATGGCGATCGTGATGCTGTGGGGCTTGGCGGCTTTCAAGGTGTCGATCAGGTAGTTGACCGCGTTGCCCTCGGCCAGGCCTGCTTTCGGTTCGTGCACGGTGACACCCGACAGGCCTTCCTTGCCATGGATGTTCTCGGCGTAGATCGGCGTGCGCATCATCGGCCGGGCTGCACCGGCGTACACCGGCACCTCCTCGCGCCCTGCCCACTCGCGTGCCAGGCGGGCATTGCGCGAAGTCTTGTCCAGGCGCACGTTGCCGGCCACGGTGGTCAGCGCACGAATGTTCAATTCTTCAGGGGAAGCCAGGGCAAACAGCAAGGCAACCACGTCGTCGGCACCGGGGTCGGTGTCGATGATCAGGTCGATCTTTTCCGCCGCCTGGGCGCCTGTTGCAGTAATCAAGGACAAAAGCAGCAAACTCCGGATCAGTTGGTGCAGTTTCTGAGCATAGCGGTGCATGGCGCACTCCTTGTGCGTGAGGAAACAGTGATGTCGAATGTCTAGAAGGTCACTCCGGCGATCAGCACGATGTTGCAGTACGGCTGGCACTCGCCCGTACGAACCACCGCCCGCGCCTGCCGGCTGAGCACCTTGAACTGGTCGTGGCTGAGCAGCTCGCGCCGGCCCAGTTCGCCGGCGGCATCAAGCTCGTCCAGAGTGGCCAGCGCCGTCGGTTGTTTATCGAGAATCTCCTGGGCCAGCACGTGGCTTTCAACCTGCATCTCGCTGAGCACCACCTTGAGGGTGCTGATGAAATCCGGCACGCCATGGGTCAGGGCCAGGTCGATCAGCTCGACGCCGGCGGGCACCGGCAGGCCGGCATCGCCGATCACCACCATGTCGCCATGCCCCAGGGAGGCGATCAACCGCGACAAGGCGACGTTGAGCAAAGGAGTCTTTTTCATGATGGTTTGAACGCCTGCACGTCGGACAAGGTGGGAATCGAAGGTTGCGCGCCGGCACGGGTCACCGACAGCGCCGCAGCCACCTGGCCAAAACGGATCGCTGCGGCTTCGTCCTGACCATTGGCCAGGGCCGCCGCGAAGCCGCCGACGAAGGTGTCGCCGGCTGCCGTGGTATCAATCGCCTTCACGACCGGTGCCGGGAAATGCTCCAGGCGGCTGCCACTGGCGAACAGTGAACCTTGGGCTCCCAGGGTAATGATGACTTTGCCGGAGCCCAGGGCGATCAACCGGGCGGCAGCTACCTTGGCGGAGTCCAGGGAATCCACGGGCACACCGCTCAGGGCCGTGGCCTCGCTTTCATTGGGGATCAGGTAATCGATGTTGGCGTACCAGTCTGCCGGCAGCGGACGACTGGCCGGCGCCGGATTGAGGATCACGGTCTTGCCCAGCTCACGGGCACGATTGAGCGCATGACCGACCGACGCATCGGGTATTTCCAGCTGGCAGATGATCACATCGGCCGCCTGCAATACCGCATCGAAGCAGCCGATGACTGCCGGGGTCAGCGCACCGTTGGCCCCGGCGACAATCACGATGGCGTTCTGGCTGTTGTCGTCAACCACGATCAAGGCCACACCGCTGGAGCCTTCGACGGTGCTGACCGCCTGGCAGTCGATCTGCTCGGCCACCAGTGCGTCGCGCAGCTCCCTGCCGTAAGCGTCGTTGCCGACACAACCGACCATGGACACCTGGGCGCCCAGCCGGGCGGCGGCGACGGCCTGATTGGCGCCCTTGCCACCGGAAACCGTGGCGAACGATTGGCCGATCAGGGTTTCTCCGCCACGGGGCAGCCGTGGCGCCCTGGTGACCAGGTCCATGTTCAGGCTGCCTATTACCGCTACTTTTGCTGGCATTCGTCACTACTCGTCAATTGTGTTTCAGTGATGCGGTTGGTTAGCGCTACTCGACAAAGACTCCCGCCAATGGCGCTGTCGATTCTCGCAGGACAATACTGGGGGTCACGATCCGCTGATCGGTAGCCATGGCCGGGCTGGCGATCCGGCGCAGCAGCACTTCCGCTGCCATTTCGCCCAGTTGCAGGATCGACTGGCCGACGGTGGTCAGTGCCGGGTACACGTAACGACTCATCTGGATGTCGTCAAAGCCGATCACCGACAGCTCGCTCGGTACGCGAATGTTGCGCTCGGCAGCGGCGCGCAGTACGCCGATGCCAATCATGTCGTTGCCGGCGAAAATGGCGCTGGGCGGATTGTTTTCCAGCAACAGCGCCGCCGCAGCGTAACCGCCGGTGCTGGTAAAATCGCTTTCCAGCATGCGCTCGCCCGGCACTTCAATGCCGGCCTCGCTCAAGGCCCTACAGAAACCGGCCAGGCGCATCTGCGCCACGCTGGTACTCGCCGGGCCGCCAATCGTGGCGATGTCCCGATGCCCGAGTTCCAGCAGGTGCCGGGTGGCCAGGTAGGCGCCGTACTCGTGATCGATGCGCACCATGTCGGCGTTCACGCCTTCCAGGCCACGGTCGACGATCACCATCGGCGTGCGCACGGCGGCAAGACCTTGCGCCAGCCCGGCATCACCGCCGGCCGAAGCCACGATCAGGCCGTCGATGCGTTTTTCCAGAAGCACCCGCAGGTAGCTGCGCTGCTTGTCCGGGTTATCGTCGGAGTTGCACAGGATCACGCAGTAGCCATTACGCTCGCAGTAATCCTCAATCCCCCGCGCCAGCTCGGCGAAGTACGGGTTGAGGCTGTTGGGCACCAGCAAGCCGATGGTTGCCGTGGTCTTGGCCTTGAGCGACCGCGCCACCGCGCTCGGCACATAGTCGAGGGTCTTGATGGCGGCCTCGACCTTGATCCGTACCTCTTCGCTGACCGGACGGCTCTTGTTCACCACGTGGGACACCGTGGTGTAGGAGATTCCCGCCAGTGCAGCGACATCCTTGATGGTTGCCATGACTCAGGTCCGCCGGCTTGCGCGCTGACTGCGATAAGTATCGAGCACCACCGCAATCACGATGACCGCACCGGTGATGATGCGTTTGGTTGGCTCGGTGGCGCCAATCTGCGCCAGGCCGGCCGCCAGCACGGAAATGATCAACACGCCAAAGAAGGTACTGATCACCGAACCCCGGCCGCCCATCAGGCTGGTCCCGCCGATCACCACCGCCGCGATCACCTGCAGCTCAAGGCCGGAACCGGCATTCGGGTCCGCCGCTTCCAGGCGCGAGATCTGGAACAGCGCGGCAATCCCGGCCAGCAACCCCATCAGGCTGAACACCAGTATCTTGTACGGCTTGGGATTGATCCCGGCCAGGCGTACGGCTTCTTCGTTGGTGCCGATGCCAATCAGGTAACGACCGAACACGGTGCGGGTCAGCACGGCTTGGGCGATGATAATGATCAGCAAGGCGATGATGAACGAGGGCGAGATGCCGAAGGCGATCGGGTTGGACAGCCAGGCAAAGGCGTCGCCGATGTAGGCGGTGCGCGAACCGGTCATCTGATACGCCACGCCCCGTGCCATCTCCAGCACGCCCAGGGACACGATGAACGACGGGATGCGCCAGGCTACCGTGATCGAGCCGGTAATGGTCCCGGCCAGTGCGGCAATGGCCATGCCGAGCAAGGCCGCCGGCAATACGCTCCAGCCCCAGCCGAGGATCGCCACGCTGACTGCCGATGCGGCCAGCGCCAGCACCGAGCCCACCGACAGGTCGATGCCGCCGATGATCAACACGAACGTCATGCCGACCGCCAGCACCATCAGGTCGGGGATCTGGTTGGCCAGGGTGCTGAAGGTGTCATAGGACAGGAAGTGGCTGCTGAGCACCGAGAACAGCGCGATCATTGCCAACAGGGCACCGGCCAGGCCCAGGTAAGTACCGAGGCCATAGAAGTTGCCACTTCGCTTGCCAACAGGCGTTGCAGTTTTCATTGAAGGTCCCTAGGCGCTGCTTCATTGAGCAACGCATCACGTTTTTGGTAGCCGGCAAAGGCGGCAGCAAGCAAATCATCCTGGGTCCAGGAATCGCGTTCGAACGTGTCGATCAGGCGCCCGGCGGACAGCACGCCGATGCGGTCGCAGATCAGCATCAATTCGCGCAGGTCGCTGGAAACCACCACCAGCGCCTTGCCCTGACGGGTCAATTCTCCCAGCAAGGCATAGATGTCGAACTTGGCGCCGACGTCGATGCCCCGGGTTGGCTCGTCGAACAGCATCACTGAGCAATCGCGCTCGAGCCAGCGGCCGATCACGACCTTCTGCTGGTTGCCCCCGGACAATTGCGACACCAGTTGCGTGGGGCTGGAGCTGCGGATACGCATCGCGTCGATCTGGCGCTGGGCCAGAGACATCTCGTCGCCGTTGTTGACGAAGCCGCCGCGGGAAATCACCGGCATGTTGCCCAGGGCGATGTTCGCGCTGATCGACTGGGTCAGCAGCAGGCCTTCGCCCTTGCGGTCCTCGGTGATCAGCGCAATGCCATGACCGACCGCGTCGGCCGGCGAACGGATACTCACCACCTGCGCCGGCGAACCCAGGGCCACCGTGCCGCTGTCGGCAATATCGGCGCCGAAGATCAGCCGCAGCAGTTCGGTGCGCCCTGCCCCGATCAGCCCGGAAATGCCGTAGATTTCGCCAGCGCGCACTTCAAAGGACACGTCGCGAACCTTGTCGGAACGGGTCAGGCCGCGGACCGTCAACGCCGGTGCGCCGACTTTGCGCGGGCCCATGTCCATGTGTTCGCCCAGCTCGCGCCCGACCATCAACGTGACCAGTTGCTCGCTGTTGTAGTTGGCCATGGGCTCAACGCACACCAGGTTGCCGTCGCGCAGCACCGCGATGCGCTGGGCCACACGGGCCAGCTCTTCGAGTCGGTGCGAGATATAGATGATCGACACGCCGCGTGCCTGCAGGCGTGTGATCTGCTCGAAGAGCATTTCGACTTCCCGGGCCGTGAGCATGGCCGTCGGTTCGTCGAGGATCAGCACGTGGCAGTCGCCGATCAGGTTGCGCGCGATCTCGACCATTTGCTGGTGGCCGATGCCGAGCTCGCCGACCAGGGTGTCCGGGTCGATCGCGTCGAGCCCGACCTGCGCCATGGCCTCGATCGCGGCCTTGCGTAATTGCTTGCGACTGATCCAGCCACCGGTGCTCGGCAGCTTGTGCAGGAACAGGTTTTCCGCCACCGACAGGGTCGGCAGCAGATTGAGTTCCTGCATCACCATGCGGATGCCCCGTTCTTCGGCCTGGGTGCGGCTGCCGGGACGGTAATCCTGGCCCTGGAACTGCATCTGCCCGGTAGTCGGCGTCACCAGCCCGCCGATGATTTTCGACAGCGTGCTTTTACCCGCGCCGTTTTCACCGGTCAGCGCTAGCACTTCGCCGCGCATCAGCGTCAGGTCGATGCCGGTGAGGACAGGCTGGGCGTAGGTCTTGCCGATACCGCTGACCGAAAGGACAGCGTTCACAGCGGAAACTGACATAAAAACTCTCCATGCGCTCGCTCACCAGGAGCGAGCACCTTGCGTCACCAGAAGGACTACTTGGTCACCAGCTCGACCGGGGTTTCGATCACGCCATTGGCGCCGCTGTCGACTTTCTCGCCCTTGATGATCTTCAAAGCAGTCTCGATGCCGAACACCGCCTGCTTGGCGGCAAACTGGTCAGCGGTGGCCAGGACGCGACCGTCCTTGAGCATTGGCTGGATGGCGTTGATGTTGTCGTAACCCACCACCTGGACCTTGCCCGCCTTGCCCGCAGCACGCACCGCAGACACCGCGCCAACGGCCATGCTGTCGTTACCGGCCAGCAGCGCCTTGACCTGCGGATACTCGCTGAGAATCGAAGCGGCTACCTTGTTGCCCTTGTCGATTTCCCAGTCGCCGGACTGCAGTGACACCACCTTGATTTGCGCTGCCTCCATTGCATCCTTGAAGCCTGCGGTGCGGGCCTGGGCGTTGGTAGTAGTGGACACGCCTTCGATGATGCCGACTTCGTCACCGGCCTTTAGCTGCTTGGCCAGGTACTCACCGACCAGGCGTGCGCCTTTGCGGTTGTCCGGCCCGACGAAGGGCACGCTGATGTTCTTGCTCTTGACCACGGCCGGGTCCAGCTGGTTATCGATGTTGATCACGGTGATACCGGCATCGATGGCTTTCTTGATCACCGGCACCATGGCCTTGGAATCCGACGGCGCGATCACCAGGGCATTGACCTTGGCCAGGATCATTTGCTCGACGATACGGGTTTGCCCAGCGGTGTCGGTTTCGTCCTTGATGCCGTTGGAGATCAGGTCGAAATCGGCGGAGTGTTCTTTCTGGTAAGCCTTGGCGCCGTCTTCCATGGTGAGGAAGAATTCGTTGGCCAGGGATTTCATGACCAGCGCGACTTTAGGTTTTTCCGGGGTTTCGGCGAAGGCCGAGGAGATGGGCAATGCGGCGGATGCGGCAGCCAGCATGGCGACAGCGAGAAGGCGTCCAGCGAATGGCAGCTTCATGGGTTCACTCCGATCTTATGATTATTCTGAGCAACGCTTGCGCTGGCGTAGGCTATACAGCGTTCTGTAGGAACAGGCTATCAGAACACTGCGCAAACGTTTGCGAAGACCGAACTATGCGAACCCTGCAAAGATTTGTCAACGCCCGGCAATGCTGATCGCATAAAGGACATAAGTCAGACCGAGGTGCTGACCATACTGCCACTGGTCGAACCCTCAGTCAGCGCCTTGGCCAGCGCGCCCGCCACCTGGGCGATTGCCCCTGCGGTGTCGGCAATGCGCTGCTGAACCGCCATGACCGCGGTCGCCTTGGCTTCTTCGTTGGCAAATTTGGTGGCCTCGGTCGCTGCCAGTTGCTGCTGTTGTTCGCGCAACTGTTGCTGCAGTTGCTTCATGCGCTTGAGCAACATCTGCACCGTAACACTTTGGCTGCTGCTACTGCTCTCGGCTTTTGCGTCTTGCTGGGCAGGCGCCACGCTCAAGGGTTTTTTATCGCCCTCTTCCGGGGTCGCAGCCTGCGCGGTGGCTTCGGCTGTTGTTTTAACAGCGGCGTCCGCAGGCTTGTTGCCAATATTGATCACACGCGCATTCGACAAAGCGACGGTCAACGACATTTCCAATCCCTCTTGAACGATCCATTACAGGGGCATCGACCGGGACTGCGGTTTCTTTAGGGGGGCGAGCAGCAATTGAGCACCTGAACGCGCATTTCAACAGCATGTGCAGGGACTTTCGGTAGACCGAACAAAAAAACCGTCACTGTTCGGAAGCCCGGACGAACTGGTTACGGACGCCTGCGCTCATGACACAAATATTTGTTACATATCATTAGCTTACAAATAGTTTCGTTACACATTACAGCTGGTATGGATCCTGCTCTCTCACTCCCACCCCGGCATTCAGGTGTGCCGGGGCCATTTGGAAGACCTGCAATCAGCACCGTCTCACCACAAGAGAGAAAAAAATAATGACATCTGCTCTTAAGTCCTTCGTTCCGGGCACTTTGGCCCTGCTCCTCCTCCTGCCTACCGCGCTCCAGGCTAAAGAAGCCCAGACCCAGACCGAACAGAAACTGGCCAACGTGGTGATCCTCGCCACCGGCGGCACCATCGCCGGCGCAGGCGCCAGCGCAGCCAACAGTGCCACCTACCAGGCGGCGAAAGTCGGCATCGAGCAATTGATCGCCGGCGTTCCGGAACTGAGCCAGTTGGCGAATGTGCGTGGCGAACAAGTGATGCAAATCGCCTCGGAAAGCATCACTAACGACAACCTCCTGCAACTGGGCCGCCGCGTGGCGGAACTGGCCGACAGCAGCGACGTCGACGGCATCGTCATCACCCATGGCACCGACACCCTGGAAGAAACCGCTTACTTCCTCAACCTGGTGGAAAAAACCGATAAGCCGATTATCGTCGTCGGCTCCATGCGCCCGGGCACCGCGATGTCCGCTGATGGCATGCTCAACCTGTACAACGCTGTGGCTGTCGCCAGCAGCAAGGACGCACGAGGCAAAGGCGTGCTGGTGACCATGAACGACGAGATCCAGTCGGGTCGTGACGTCAGCAAAATGATCAACATCAAGACTGAAGCGTTCAAGAGCGCCTGGGGTCCGCTGGGCATGGTAGTCGAAGGCAAATCCTATTGGTTCCGCCTGCCGGCCAAGCGTCACACCATGGATTCGGAATTCGACATCAAGGACATCAAGAGCCTGCCCGCCGTTGAAATCGCCTATTCCTACGGCAATGTCAGCGACACCGCGTACAAGGCCCTGGCGCAATCTGGCGCCAAAGCCATCATCCACGCCGGTACCGGCAATGGCTCGGTGTCTTCGCGCGTGGTTCCAGCCCTGCAGGCGCTGCGCAAGGACGGCGTGCAAATCATCCGTTCTTCCCACGTCAATGCCGGCGGTTTCGTATTGCGTAATGCCGAACAACCGGATGACAAGAACGACTGGGTGGTGGCCCACGACCTGAACCCGCAGAAAGCCCGCATCCTGGCCATGGTTGCGCTGACCAAGACCAATGACAGCAAAGAACTGCAGCGGATGTTCTGGGAGTATTGATCCCTCCTCGCCCGACCGATTCCGGTCGGGCAGCCCTGACTTCTCCTGAAGGGGTCAGGGGCCTGATAAAAAACCTGCCCCCTTCCTACACCAAAAAGCGAAAACCGCTGTCAGAGGAATTTCTTGAATTTTAAGCAGTTGCGATAATTCCTACAGTTTAATACTGTATGCACGTACAGCTTAATAAGGATAATTCCGTGACCACCGCCTCCTCCGCTCCCGATTCCTACGCACGCATGGGCATGCGCGTTCAGAAAATCATCAATTCCCCCACCGCGCAGAAAGCCAAAGCCGCGCTGATCTTCCGCCTGCCCGACGAACCCGTGAACGAGTGGGAGCAGTTGCTCGAAGAAATCGACGAAAACGATAACGTCACCCTCGCCTACCGCGACGATGGCGGCGTGCAGATTTTTTGGGTTGTGCCGAAGGAAGACTGAGTCGATGAGTGTCCGTTGTTTAGCTTTACTGATGCTGTTCTGCGCCATGGGCGCCCAGGCAGCAGCCCCGCGAACCTTTTCCGAAGCCAAGAAAGTCGCTTGGAAACTCTACGCACCGCAGTCGACCGAGTTCTATTGCGGCTGCAAGTACACGGGCAACAAGGTCAACCTGTCCGCCTGTGGTTACGTGCCGCGCAAGAATGCCAAGCGCGCCGCGCGCATCGAGTGGGAGCATATCGTGCCGGCCTGGCAGATTGGTCATCAGCGCCAGTGCTGGCAGGAAGGTGGGCGCAAGAACTGCACCCGATACGACGCGGTGTACCAGAAGGCGGAAGCCGACCTGCACAACCTGGTGCCGAGCATCGGCGAAGTGAACGGCGACCGCAGCAACTTCAGTTTCGGCTGGCTGCCGGTGCAATCGAGGCAATACGGCTCGTGCCTGACCCAGGTCGACTTCAAGGCGAAGAAAGTCATGCCGCGCCCGTCTATTCGCGGAATGATCGCACGCACTTACTTCTACATGAGCAAACAGTACGGGTTGCGCCTGTCCAAGCAGGATCGGCAGCTCTACGAAGCCTGGAACAAGACCTACCCGGTACAGGCCTGGGAAAGCCAGCGCAACCAGACGGTGGCGTGTGTGATGGGACGCGGCAATGAGTTCGTCGGCCCGGTCGACCTCAAAGCCTGCGGCTGATTGAACACCGAACTTTGTAGGAGCGAGCTCGCTCGCGAAGAACGTCAACGATAACGCGTGAAGCCTGGAAAACGCGGTGCCCGTTGGTTCTTCGTCGGAACGCCGCCTGCGGCAAGCTCGCCCCTGCAAAGTGCATGGGAGTCTTACTGACTCAGCGGACGCTCGATCACCAGCAATTCGATATTCTGTTTTTTCGCCCGCACCAGCGCGGCCTGCACCTCGGCTTGCTTGGCCTTGGCCTCAGCCTCGGAACCATAGGGGCCCATCAGGATACGCGTCTTGCCGTTTTCCCTGACCACGCTGGAAACAAAACTGTGCTCGATCAACCAGCCGCTCAGGTCGCTGACGGCCTGGGTGATCTCGCCCCGAACTTCCAGATCCCACTGTGGCGCGGCAGCTGCGGCGGGCGACGTGGCGACTGTCGGCTTCGGCGGTGGCACGTCGCCGCGCTTGCCTTGATCGCACCCTGCCAACGCCAGTATTGCCACTACCCAGACCCATTTGCGCACGAGTTGTCCCTCTAAATGCTTAAAGCAGGCATTTTAGCATTCATGAATAGTTCTTTAGGGCCGAAAAATCGAGATAAAACAACGAGAATGATGGGTGCGGCCTCTGTATAGTTACGCCTTGGGAATTAATGCTGCATCTGCGCGTCAGAAAGAGGCACCCAAATTGTGAGACTTCGCACTAATCTATACGTACCACCGACCTCTGCACTGTTCGAATCAGGTGCCCTACAAAGCAATCAAGGAGAAGACCATGCTGATACTCACCCGCAAAGTCGGTGAAAGCATAAACATTGGTGATGACATTACGATCACCATCCTCGGCGTCAGCGGCCAACAAGTCAGGATTGGTATCAATGCCCCAAAGGACGTCGCGGTTCATCGCGAAGAGATCTACCAGCGCATTCAGGCTGGCCTGACCGCACCGGACAAGCCACAGAACTGATCTTGCGACACCCAGTAGCCAGCCCGTTCGCCCCTGAGCTTCGGCTGGCTAGAATTCCAGTGCAACGCACCTGAACCAAAGCTGGCTAAGCAAAGGTCACCCCTCGCGCCATACCTGTGGCCACCACCATCAGCAATACCGGCATCGCCTCCACATGACTGATCCGTGCGAACAGCTTTGCACGCCCAGCGTCTACCGCCCCTTCCCCGTGCAATTCGCCATTTGATCAGCGTGATCATCGGCGCCAGTTCCAATAGCAGGATCAGCACGAAGAGCGTCATCTTCAGGTGAAACAACGGCTGGTGGAAATAGTCGGTCTGTCAGTAGTCGTTCCTCGAGGCCAAGCGTGCTTACTCCCCGGCGGGTAACAATACCGAGGCGCTGTCCAACCAGCTTTCGAAGCAGGCGAAGGTATGACGGGCTGCCGTCACTGCGCGGTCACGTGCGGGTGCCTCAAGGGTTGCAGCACCCAGGTGGCCGATGAACTCCCGCCAACGGCGTCCGGTCGCGGCGCCATAGACTTCGAGGAATGCCGCCCCCGTGCTGGCGTCGAGACCCAGCCGGGTCGCGATCTCGCGGCGCAGGATCTGACCACCTAAGGTGGCTCCTTCCAATACATACAGGACTCCCAGACAGTCTGCCCTGGATGTGATGGCGGGGAGCGCGGCGCACTGCGGCAGGTCGGCAATCGCGCTTTCAGTCAGCCCCAGCGCCAGTAAATCGAAGCACAGGGTCGGGGTTTTCAGTCTGTCCGCCAGACCGAATTCGCTGAGGATTTCGGCATGCTCCAGCAGGCGTCGCTCCAGGGGCTTATAAAAACCGCAGTAGGCCTGGATGATTCGCCGGTAGTGTGCAAGGTCCAGCGCCGGGGAAAAGAACGGCAGGCGTTTCTCAAGGGCGATGTGCAGCGTCCCGGTCCCGGAGCGTAAATCCTGGAGCAATGGGCACACGGCAGCACGACCAACAACTGAATTCATGGAGATAAGCCCTGGATTTGGGGCCTGATGCGGCCACAGGTAAAACGATTAACCTCCACTTAAGGGTACACGTCTGGAGTGCTGCGCGTAAAAGCCCCGTTTGGCAAAAATGGCACGCGCGCACCCAGGCGAACAAACGCGCAGGCGGCTGGTCGTAATCTTTACATGAGGACAGCCCGCCGCCACTGCTGGCCGGTTTTTTTTGCTAATGTATCGTGCACTTTTTAAAGCGAATGGATTTGGCGACCTAAAGCTCAGCCAGGTAAACGCCAACCGCTTTTAACGCCTTAAAGGGGAACATTTTGACCACAACCGCAATCGCTGCCGAGCTCCAGGCCGCTATCGACAACTGCGCCCGCGAACCCATAAGGACCCCGGGCAGCATTCAGCCCCAAGGGTTTCTGCTGGTGATCGACGAAGCCAGCATGACGGTGGTGCAAGTCAGCGAGAACGCGACTGACTGGATCGAAATAGCCCCTTCGCAACTGCTGGGCATGCACCTGGATGACCTGGTAAAGAGCGGTTCGGCCTTCGTCGATCAGTTGAGCGACCTGGAAGAGGAACAGCTGCAAGCGTTTCATGTCGGCGACACCACGCTGCTCCAAGGTGACCGGGCCGGTCAGTTGTTCGCGATGATGCTGCATCGTAACGACGGCGTGCTGATTGCCGAGTTCGAGCCCGCCAGTGATGCCTCCAGCGCCCATGGCCGGCTGTACCCGCTGATTCGTTCGTTCATCAGCCAGATGCGTGAAGACGAAAGCGTCGATGAATTGTGCCTGCGCTCCGTCGGGTTCATCAAGCGCATCACCGGCTATGGCCGGGTGAACGCGTACCGGTTCGATAAGGAAGGCAATGGCGTGGTCAACGCCGAACTGGCTGACGAGGGTTACGACAGATACCTGGGGCTATGCTTTCCGGCGTCCGATATTCCGCAGCAAGCCCGCGAACTCTACTGTTCCAACCGCATTCGCATCATCGCTGACGTCAACTACGTACCCTCGCCGATCATCCCCCCGCATAATCGCGCCACCGGTCAGCCGCTGGACTTGAGCTTTGCCACGCTGCGCAGCGTTTCACCGGTGCACCTGCATTACATGCGCAACATGGGCACCGGTGCCTCTATGTCCATTTCCATTGTCAAGGATGGCCAACTGTGGGGGCTGATTTCCTGCCACAACCATGCGCCACGGGATGTGAGTTTCCAGACCCGAACCGCTTGTGAACTGCTGGGCCGGGTGTTGTCGCTGCAGGTCGAGACCAAGGGCGCCCACCTGCGCAGCCAGAAAATGCTCAGCCTGAGAAAGCAGATCGTGCAGATGCTCGGGGCCATGGCCGATCACGACAGCGTGCTCAACGGCCTGAAATCCTTGCCCGACGTGTTCCTGGGTTTCGTCGGCGCCAGCGGCGCGGCAGTAGTGTCCGATACCGAGTGCGACCTGTATGGCCTCACCCCACCGCAAAACCAGATACAGTCTCTCGCCACCTGGCTGAACAATCGCCAGGGCTCGGACGTATTTCAAAGCGACAATGTCGGCCGCGACATCCCGAACCTGCC
Source organism: Pseudomonas sp. HY13-MNA-CIBAN-0226 (assembly GCF_040310305.1). Lineage (NCBI taxonomy): Bacteria > Pseudomonadati > Pseudomonadota > Gammaproteobacteria > Pseudomonadales > Pseudomonadaceae > Pseudomonas > Pseudomonas sp. HY13-MNA-CIBAN-0226. The sequence goes on along the minus strand of NZ_JBEOPS010000024.1, from coordinate 44,824 downwards.
TGGCCTCGCCAAATCCATTGGTGGTGTGCTGGCGGTATCGATTTCCGAAGTCCACTCCAACTACATCCTGTGGTTCAAGCCCGAGCAGACCCATGTGGTGCACTGGGCGGGCAAGCCGGAGAAAGTGGTGGATGTCAGCGGCTCACTCTCGCCGCGCCAGAGTTTTGCCAAGTGGCACGAGACAGTAGAGGGCTACTCCACGCCCTGGGACGAAACCGAGATCGAAGGCGTCGCCGAGTTGCGCCTCGCGGTGCTGGGCATCGTCCTGCGCAAGGCTGAAGAGCTGGCGCAGATGACCACCGAATTGAAACGTTCCAACAAAGAGCTCGAGGCGTTCTCCTACAGCGTCTCCCATGACCTGCGCGCCCCGCTTCGGCATATCGCCGGTTACGCCGAGCTGCTCACGGACATGGAACAGGACAACCTGACCGAGCGCGGCCAACGCTTCCTCGGCACCATTGGGGAGTCGGCAAAATTTGCCGGGACACTGGTCGACAACCTGCTGAGTTTCTCGCAGATGGGCCGCTCGGCCATGCGCCTTTCCGAAGTCAATCTCGCCGCGATGATCGAGTCGATCAAGCGGGAAATGGAGCCGGAATACCAAGGCCGGACGATTGAATGGGAGACCGGCGAGCTGCCGATCATCGTCGCCGACCCCGCGTTCCTGCACCTGGCCATGCGTAACCTGGTCGCCAATGCCATCAAGTACACCCGCAACGAAGAAGTCGCCATGATTGAAATCACGGCGGCTGAGACCGCCGACACCGTGACTGTAAGCATCAGGGATAACGGAGTGGGCTTCGACATGCAGTACGCCGGCAAACTGTTCGGCGTATTCCAGCGCTTGCACCGCATGGATGAGTTCGAGGGAACCGGTATCGGCCTGGCAAACGTCAGGCGGATCGTTGAGCGCCACGGCGGAACCGTCAAGGCCGAGGGTGTCCTCGACCAGGGCGCCACGTTCTCGATGACCCTTCCAAAAAAACACCTGAGCCCAGTCGCTCGATGACACAGAGAAACCGCCATGCTTAAACCGATCCTGCTAGTAGAAGACGATCCCAACGACCTCGAGCTGACACTGGTCGCACTTGAGCGCAGCCAGCTAGCCAACGACGTAGTCGTCGTCAGGGATGGCGCCGAGGCGCTGGACTACCTGTTCCGCCGCAACGCCCACTCCGAACGTGCCGACGGCAACCCGGCGGTGCTGCTGCTGGACCTGAAATTGCCGAAAGTCGATGGCCTGCAAGTGTTGGAGGCGATTCGCTCGGCTGAAGAGCTGCGCAGCATCCCGGTGGTCATGCTGACTTCCTCCCGGGAAGAGCCGGACCTGTCGCGCGCCTACCAGTTGGGCGTCAACGCCTATGTGGTCAAGCCCGTGGAATTCAAGGAGTTCGTGGGCGCCATTTCCGACCTGGGTATTTTCTGGGCGGTGCTGAACGAACCGCCACCGGGCTCTGTCAGAACCGTGCGCCGCTCTAATTCCTGATCATTCGATGAACATGCACAGCTGAACTACATGCCACTGAACAAGCTGAAAATCCTCCTCATCGAAGACAGTCCTCACGACGCCGAGTTGACTGTATTGACCCTGGAGGCAAGTGGTATCGAGGTCGATTCGACCCTGGTTCACAACCATAAAGGGGCGAAACAGGCCCTCGACCACGGCAGCTACGATGTAGTGTTGTGCGACTACCTGCTGCCGGGGTCTTCCGGCGCAGATGTGCTGCAGATCGCACAGCAAATCGCCCCACAGACCCCATTCATCTTTCTCTCCGGCATGTTCGGTGAACACCAGGCCGTGGAGATGATTCGCCTGGGGGCGGTGGATTACGTCCTCAAGCAAAACCTCAAGATGCTGCCCAAGGCCGTGCGCCGTGCCGTTTCGGAAGTGCGCGAGCGCAAGCAGCGGCTGGTGGCGGAAGCCGCCTTGCAGGAGGTCGAGGCCCGTGCGCGGCTGGCGATTGAGGCGGCAGAGATGGGCGTGTGGGAGCTTGAACCCAGCACCGGCCGGTTGCTCTGGGACGAGCGCTGCAAAGCGCTGTACGAGCTGCCGCCGACTGCGTCGATTGACCTGGCTTATCTGCTGAACCGCTGCCACCCCGACGACCGCTTGCTGGTTGAAGGCAAAGTCCTGGAAGCCATGACCGCCCAGGCGGATTATCAGGTCGAGTACCGGGTCATCCTGCAGGGCGGCCGCCAGCGCTGGATTTTTTCCAATGGCCGCTCGGTGTTCGAGAACGGTCAATGCGTGCGATTCACCGGGGTCATGCAAGACATCAGCGAACGCAAACGCGCGACCGAAGAGCTGGTGGAGCTCAATGAGGCACTCGGGCAGCGGGTCGAGCAGCGCACTCGCGAACGCGACCGCACCTGGGAACTGTCCCGGGAGCTGCTGGCCGTGTTGCGCCTGGACATGACCCCCATTGCGTTCAACCCGGCCTGGAAAGCCGCGCTGGGCTGGTCGCATGAACAGATCAGCCAGATGCGCTTGTGGGAACTGATTCACCCCGAGGACCTCGAGGCGACCGTACGCGAAACTAAAAGCATCGCGCGCGGAAACGTCTCCACCCGCTTCGTCAATCGCATGCGCCACTTGTGCGGCGACTATCGCTGGCTGTCCTGGACCATCGTGCCGGAAAACGGACTGATGTATGCCGCCGTTCGCGACATCACCGAAGAGCGCGCTGTCGTCGACGAACTGGCCGCGGCCAACCAGCGGCTGCGCGACCAGATCCAGGAACGCGAGCGGGTTGAGGCCGCACTGCAACAGATGCAGCGCCTGGAGGTCGTCGGGCAACTCACCGCTGGCGTTGCGCACGATTTCAACAACTTACTGACGGTGATCCTGACCAGCACCGCTTTTGCCATCCGCGACGTCGAGAAAGGCACGCTGGACAAGACCACCCGCCGCCTGCAAAACGTCATCGAGGCCGGCGAGCGTGGCGCCCGGCTGACCGCACAACTGCTCTCGTTCTCGCGCCGGCAACGCCTGGAACCGGTGGTTCTGAGCCTCAACGACACCATTCGCGGCATGGGCAGCCTGTTGGCGCGGGCACTGGGCGGCAGCATCTGGATCAAGAGCGAATTGTGCCCCGAGCTGTGGCACGCCATGGGCGACCCAACCCAGACGGAAATGATCATCCTCAACCTCGCCATCAATGCCCGGGATGCCATGGCAATGGGAGGCACGCTGTGCTTTTCGACCTTTAACGCCGAAATCACCGAGCCTGCGGTTCGCCCTGAAAACCCTGAGCCAGGCCGCTACGCAGTCCTGTCCATCCAGGACTCGGGCAGCGGTATGAGCGATGACACCTTGCTCAAGGCCTTCGAACCGTTCTTTACCACCAAGGAAGTCGGCAAGGGCTCGGGCCTTGGCCTGGCGCAGGTGTTCGGTTTTGCCAAGCAGTCCGGCGGCGGCGTGAGAATCGAGACACAACTGGGTGTGGGCACCAAAGTCATGGTGTACCTGCCCAGCGTGGAAAAAACCGCTGCAGCTGCGGTAGAAGCTCAGCCGGACGTGGCGCATCAAGCCGTGGTGGAGGGGCGCACCGTACTGCTGGTCGACGATGACCCCGCAGTCCGCGCGGTCACCGTGCAGATGCTCGAATCACTGGGCTACAGCGTTGAAGAGGCGAAGGACGGGATACAGGCCCTGGAAAAGCTCGGACCTGGGATTGACGTGGTAGTAACCGACTTCGCGATGCCTGGCATGACTGGCGGCGAGCTGGCGCAACTGATCAGGGAACGCACCCCCGAAGTGCCCGTACTGTTCGTCACCGGCTACGCGGACGTGGACGTACTGGGGCTGGAAGCTTCAGCCGTGGTGCAGAAGCCATTCAGTGGGCGGGAGCTGCGGGACAAGCTGCACCAGGCGTTGAGCAAGGCCCGAATCGACTGAGGCGTGTCGCCCTTTCGTCGCCCACGCCTCTGAGGATACCGAAATGGTCTGCTCGGACAGCCTCAATGTGCAGAAGTTCAACTAGCCTGAGTCTACGTCCCGCCAAGAGGAGTGGTAACGATGATCCTGCGCATGGTGGTTTCAGATTGGGTTTGCCTCGTATTCGCGGGCGCCTGCGGTTTGGCATTGATTTCCATGGTGTTCTGGTGGGATCAATGGCTGGCCCTGATTCTCAATTAACCGAGACTTCCACCCCATACCCTCGGCCCCCACCCAGGTCGCCATCGACGTCGCCTGTACCGGCACCAGAACATCTATCCCACGCGGGTGATAAATAGATTTGTGGCCTTAGGGGTATGCCGGGTCTGTCTTAAGATAAATCTGGCTCTGGGCAGGCCTGGTCGAAACAATCTTTAAGCCGACGAACCGCCGAGAGCTGTTTTTCCTTCTCGTCAGCGCTCAGTGACCGTTCGCAATATTCCCGACTGAGAAAAATAATGACGTCATTACCGTCAGGGTTGTCGGAATAACCAGGGTGATTTGATATCTCTGCCAGCAACGCTTCCGAGACTGGAGCGACATGAAAATGGACGTTGAAACCAGGCGAGAACCCTAGCTTATAGAACACTACTTTGTAGGGTGCGTAGGCCCTTGTCAGCAGAAGCTCTACCGCTTTCATTACCGGACCTAAAGACGCCAGGGCTTCATGACTCAGACCGCCGAGCCCTGATGCCGTCTCTTCTGATGAAATAATCAAATAGCCGTCGTAACGGGCATCTCTTCGATGAGTCACCGTCCAGTGGGTATTATTGAAAACTCTCAGCTCGTCCATATAGCTCCCACCCTCTCGTCAGGTGCAGTCGGGTTGACTAGTCGCCCCCCATCTTTTCAGCTAATTGCCCGCGGTCGGTTTAAGGCCGTCTGCGCTACCATCGGCAACCCACTGTCTGAAGGTGGGCGCCGAACTGGTGTTCTGAGGCGGGACTTTTACAAAAGTTTTGCAAATCCCAGGCAACAAAAAAAGGCCCACCTTTCGGTGAGCCTTTCTAGACCGCCCAGCAGAGCGGATTTTGTTTGGTAGGCGCGATTGGACTCGAACCAACGACCCCCACCATGTCAAGGTGGTGCTCTAACCAACTGAGCTACGTGCCTGCTGTGAGGCGGCATTCTACGGAATTCCGGAGGGGTGTCAACACCTTTTTTCGCGCTAACCCTATGAATATGCAAAATATTTAATTTTGCTGCTGCGAGGAAGATTTTCCGGTGGCTGGCGAGGGTTTTTCAACTCGGGTAGGATCGGGGGACTCGTAAAATATATTAAACAGAGGCAGCAGGATGGCGAACACTCCTTATCCAGAGTCCTATTACGCCGCATCGGCCAATGCGGCTCCGCCGCGCCCGGCTTTGCAGGAGGAAGTAGAGACTGATGTCTGTGTGATCGGCGCCGGGTATACCGGCTTGTCCTCTGCCCTGTTCCTGCTGGAGAACGGTTTTAAGGTCACGGTGCTGGAGGCGGCCAAGGTTGGTTTTGGTGCTTCCGGGCGCAACGGTGGGCAGATCGTTAACAGTTACAGCCGCGATATCGATGTGATCGAACGCACCGTCGGGCCCAAGCAGGCTCAACTGCTGGGGCAGATGGCGTTCGAGGGCGGACGGATCATTCGCGAGCGGGTGGCCAAATATAATATCCAGTGCGACCTGAAGGACGGCGGCGTGTTCGCCGCCATCACGGCCAAGCAGATGGGCCATCTGGAGGCGCAGAAGCGTTTGTGGGAGCGCTTTGGGCATACGCAGCTGGAGCTCATGGATCAGGCGCGTATTCGCCAGGTGGTGGCTTGCGATCAGTATGTCGGTGGCATGCTTGATATGAGTGGCGGACATATTCATCCGCTTAACCTGGCCTTGGGTGAAGCCGCTGCGGTGGAGTCTCTGGGCGGGACTATTTATGAGCAATCGCCGGCGGTGCGGATCGAGCGCGGCGCCAGCCCGGTGGTGCACACGCCGCAGGGCAAGGTCAGGGCCAAGTTCATTATCGTCGCCGGCAATGCCTATCTGGGCAACCTGGTGCCGGAACTGGCGGCCAAGTCGATGCCCTGCGGGACTCAGGTGATTACCACTGCCCCATTGGGCGATGCGTTGGCCAGCAGTTTGCTGCCGCAGGACTACTGCGTGGAGGACTGTAATTACCTGCTCGACTACTACCGCCTGACCGCCGACAAGCGCCTGGTTTTCGGCGGTGGCGTGGTGTACGGGGCGCGGGATCCGGCGAACATCGAGGCGATCATTCGGCCGAAGATGCTCAAGGCGTTTCCGCAGCTCAAGGATGTGAAGATCGATTACGCCTGGACCGGGAATTTCCTGCTGACCTTGTCGCGATTGCCACAGGTGGGGCGACTTGGGGACAACATTTACTACTCCCAGGGCTGCAGCGGCCATGGGGTGACGTATACGCATCTGGCGGGCAAGGTGCTGGCCGAGGCGTTGCGCGGCCAGGCTGAGCGTTTTGATGCGTTTGCCGACCTGCCCCATTATCCGTTTCCGGGTGGGCAGCTGTTGCGCACGCCATTTGCGGCGCTGGGGGCCTGGTATTACGGGTTGCGGGACAAATTCGGGTACTGACTGACGCGAGCAAGCCGGCTCCCACTGGTGTTGTCCCACAGGGCGTTTAGAGTTGATCCCGGGCGATGCCGCTGCGGATTCGCAGGATGTCGGCGAGCACCGCCAAGGCGATTTCTGCGGGTGTTTTGCTGCCTAGGTTGAGGCCGATGGGCGCGTGAATTCGTGCCAGTTCGGCTTCCCCCAGCCCGCCAATGCGACGCAAGCGTTCGAAGCGTTTTTGAGAGGTTTGCACCGAGCCCATAACGCCAATGTAGAACGCGTCGGTACGCACCGCTTCCATCATCGCCAGGTCATCAATGCGCGGGTCGTGGGTTAATGCAACCACCGCCGTATCGCTATGGCAGCCGCCGTCAGCGATGAAGACCGAAGGCAGCTGCCGGCGGATCTCGACGTTGTTAAGCACCACACCTTCAAGCACTTCATCCCGGGGGTCGCAGAGGATCACTTCGAACCCAAGCCCCACCGCAAACTCCGCACAGGCCTGGGCGACACTGGAGTAACCCGCCAGCAACAAGCGCTGGGCAGCGCCGATGCGCACACGAACCCGATCGACTTCGCGCTCGATACGCGCGCCCTGCTCCCGGTCCACGAACACGTCACGGGCGCCGCTGGCCAGATCGATTTCGCGGATCAGGCGACGCTGGCCCAACAAGGCCGATTCCAGCTCCCGCAGATGCGCCTGAACCTCGCAAGCCGGCTCAAGCTTCTCCACCAGCACGTCAAGAATCCCGCCACACGGCAGGCTGATGCGCGAGCGGGGGTCATCTCCTTCGCCGTACCGAACCACGCACACGGCTTGCTCGAATGCGCCTTCGGCGACGCGCTCGAGAAAGTCTTCCTCGACGCACCCACCCGACAGCGAACCTATCCACTGCCCCCCGCCGTTCACCGCCAGCAGCGAGCCCGGCGCGCGAGGCGCCGAGCCGTAGGTGGCGAGCACCGTGCACAGCCAGACCTGCTGGCCGGCGTTTGACCATTGCAGCGCGCGCCGTACCACTTGCAGATCCAGATGCTGCATATCAATGCACCTTGTGTTCGGTTGGAGGGGCGTCCGCTTGTAGCTTCTGCACGTCGCCGATTGTCAGTTCACCCGACTGACCACCCCACCCTTGACGCAGGTAATTGAGCAGGTCGGTCAGCTGGCCAGGGCTGAGTTTGTCGGCAAAGCCCGGCATCGGTTGCATGCGTTCGAAGCCGACAAATTGCTGCTCGCCGATGCCGTCCTCGATCACCCGTAGCAGGTTGCGCGCATCATCCAGGCGCAGCGTGGTGTTGCCACGCATGGCCACTGCGATGTGCGGCTTGCCCTCGCCCTCTACCGCATGACAACCGGCGCAGACGTTGAGGTATTCCTGGCGACCGCGCCGGGCGCTGGCACTCAACTGCTCCAGGGGCACTTCGCTCAGCACTTTCGCCGCTGGCGGTTGATCGCCAAGCAGGTAGGTGGCCATCGCTGCCAGATCCGGATCAGTGAGGCCCTGGGTGCTGTTGTGGAACACCGGGAACATCTCGTTGAACATGGTGCCCTGGGCGCTCATGCCGTGCTTGAGGAACGAACTCAGGTCCTGGTGATTCCAGCCACGGTTTGCCAGGTCTTCGGCCAGCAGGCTGGGCGCCAGGTAGCCATTGAGGACGCCACCGGTCATGCGCTTGTCCTGCTGCATCGCACCGGGCAAACCGCGCGGGGTGTGGCATTCGCCGCAGTGGCCGAGCACGTCGACCATATACTGGCCGCGCTTGAACGCCTCGCTCTTGCCCGCGGTGGGCGACAGCTTGACGTCTTTACCGTACAGCATGTTCCAGCCCGTCAGGCCCAGACGTACGTTGAACGGAAAACTCAGGCTGGTCACCGGCGCCGCGCGCTCGATCGGCTCGACGGTTTTCAGGTAAGCGTGAATCGCGTCGGAGTCGGCCCGGGGCATCAGGTGATAGGAGGTGTACGGCATCGCCGGGTACAGGTTAGCCCCGTCGCGACGCTTGCCTTCTGTGAGCGCAGCGAAGAATTCCTCATCGCTGTATTGACCGATGCCGTGCTCCTTGCTCGGGGTAATGTTGGTGCCATAGATGGTGCCAAACGGCGAAACGATCGGCAGGCCTCCCGCATAGGGAGCGCCACCCGGGGCGGTATGGCAGGCCATGCAGTCGGCCGCGCGGGCGAGGTATTCGCCGCGCTTGACCTGATCGTCGGCGTGCGCCATCAAGACCGGCGCAGCCAGGCCGACCGCCAATGCCAGGCGGGAAAATAGATGCTTCATGTTAGCCCTCCTTGACCAGGCCGAGATCGGTCAGCACGTTGCGCGTGGCGCTGTAGTAACGCACATAGCCGGTGCAGCGGCAGACGTGGTGGCCGAGGCTGTCCTCGATCACCTGTTCCAGCTGGCTCTTGACGATCGGCTGGCGCTGCAGCTTTTCTACCAGCACGGTCGCGGCATTGACGAAACCGGGCGCGCAGTAGCTGCACTGGAAAGCGAACTCATCGACGAAGCGTTGCTGGATCGGGTTGAGCTCAGTGACTTTGCCCTGCTCATCGCGGGTGGCATGGCCTTCGATGGTCCGTACTTTCTTGCCTTCGAAATAGTGCGCACCGGTGATGCAGGTGCGCACTTCCTCGCTGGTGCCGTCGGGGTTGTCGACGATCACCACGCAGGCATGGCAGATGCCCTGGCCGCAGCCCAGGCGGGAACCGGTGAGGTTCTTGTATTCGTGCAGGTAGTCGATCATCGGCAGGTCATCAGGGATGTCCACCGGGCCGACGGTTTGACCGTTGAGGGTCAGTTGAAGCGGACGGTTAGCCATTGAGGGCCTCCTTGATGCGGGCAGAAGTGATAGGCAGGTCGCGAACGCGCTTGCCGATGGCGTGGGCCACGGCGTTACCGATGGCACCCACGACCGGGATCATCACCACTTCGGCGATGCCTTTGGAGGGGTCGCTCGGGGACAGCGGCGGCAGGATTTCCGCCGTCTGCTTCCAGACCGCGACGTGGCGCGCCATGGGCAGGCGATAGCGGTTGAAGTTCCAGTCACCCTCCCCCGGTCCGCCTTCGTACAGCGGCATTTCTTCCAGCAGCGCATGGCCGATGCCCATTGCAATGCCACCTTCAAGCTGGCCCCTGACCAGTTCTTCCACCAATACCCGACCGCACTCGACCCACGAGTGATGGTTGAGCACCTGCACTTCGGCCGAGCCCTTGTTCACTTTCAGCTCAACCAGGGTTGCCACCGGGCTGTAGTAAGTCACTGCGGCGTTGTTCAATTGGGTGTCCGGGTAGTGCACGTTCTGCCGATCAAGCAGATGGAAGCCAGCGCTGTTCATCTGCGCCTTCTTCGCGCTCGGGGCGCCGTCGCCGTACTTCACCGCCAGGCTGTCGAGCGGCAGGCGCTCGCGCACGCCATCGATGCTGAACTCGGCCTCGGCCCAACTCCAGCGGTTAAAACCGTGCACGGTGGCGCCGGTGACCAGACCTTTTTCGTGAGCGTGTCTGGCCAACTGCTCGAAGCTCAGCGGCTGCATGCCGTTGGCGGTGAGTTTGCCGTCGACCCAGTGCGCGTCTTCCCGGCGCACCACGTAGGGGTTGGCCTGGCCGCCATAAGGTCCCTGGCGCCAGATCTGCAGCGCGGCCGGCCACAGGCCGTGGTTGAACAGCACGCGTGCCGCTTCGCGGGTGGCGTGGCTGAAATAGTAGGCCGAGTTGGTGGCCGACGAGGCCGAGGCCAGTTTGCCGACCCAGCGCGGGTTGCGCAGCAAGGTGTCCTGCTCGGCCTGGCTCATGATGTACGGGTTGCCGCCGGTGATCAGCTGCAGCTCTTGCCATTCAGTCTCGCCGGTCTTCACTTCGTGAGCCGGGCTGCCGAGGAAATCGGCCACGACCATGGCTTGGGAGGTGGACATGCCGGTGCCGATTTCAATCCCGATATGGCGCAGGTGAATGCGCCCTTCGGCGTTGAATTCGATGCTCGCCATCGGCGCTTCGGAACCGGTGCCGAAGTCCTTTTGGCAAATGGCGAAGCCGACGCCGTACCAGTGGTCCGGGTCCTGGGCTTCGCGTTGCTGCTTGAGCTTGTCGCGGTTTTTCCAGACCTCGTGCACAGCCGCTTTGTCGAGAATCTCGTGCAGGCGCAAGGCACCCGCCGGCACCGCACCCTGGGTATTTTTCATGCCCGAGACCATGGCGTTTTTCTTGCGCAGGTCGATGGCGTCGATGCCCAGGCGACCGGCAATTTCGTCAACCATCATCTCGGTCGAAGCCATGCTCTGCAGGGTGCCGTAGCCACGCATCGAGCCGGCTTCCACAGCGCGGGAATGGTAGGCCGTGACCTGCAGATCGTTCTGCGGCATGTAGTAGATCGACTGCGCCGCTGTGGCGCCAACCGCCGCTACCGACGGGCTGTAGTTGACGCGTCCGCCACCGTCGACGCTCATTTCGGCGCGGAAAATCTTGAAGCTGTGATCGGTCTTGTCCACCGCCAGTTGATAGCGGATATCGAACGGGTGGCGCTTGATGCCGCTCTGGAACTGCTCGTAGCGGTCGTTGGCCAGGCGCACCGGCACACCAGCCCCGTACAGGGCGGCGAGGGCGGCGTAATAGACAAAAATATTGTGGTCTTTGGAACCGTAACCCACGGTGTAGCCCGGGTGCATGTTGAGGTTGGCCAGGCCGAAACGCGACGGCGCGATCATCTTCGCGGTCTCGGTGGCGGTCTCCAGCGGGCACTGGGTGGCCACCACGAAATGCAGGGTCTTGGTCGCAGGGTCGTACCAGCCGTTGCCGTTGTCCGGCTCCATGGCTGCAGGCTCGATGGACGGCGTCTTGTAGCGCTCGTCGAACACCAGCCAGTTGTCGGGCGGGGTGTCGATCTGCTGCTTCATGCGATCGGCATAGAACAGCCCGCGCTCGGTCAGGTTGCCGTGCAGGTTGGGCTGCGAATCCCAGACCGGACGACGGTTGCGCAGCATCGGGAACAGGATCGAATCCTTGAGGCTGGCGAATTCATCTTCGTCCGCCGAAGTCGCACCGCCGACCCGCACGTAGCGGAAGCTGCCGTAGGGATCACCTTCGTAGTACGGCACCTGGGCACCGTAGCGAATGGCATTGTCGTTGAACTTGAGTTTGGCCTTGGCCTGGCGGAAGCGCTCGAAGTCATTCCAGATGAGTATCGCGACCGGATGACCGATGAACATCGGCACCTTGCCGACTGGCAGCAGCGGGTCCGGGGCATGCTCTTCGGGGAAGACGATGCCGTCTTTCTCCAGGTCTTCTGCGGTGACGATACGGTCCGGCTGCAAGTCGGCACCGAGCCACGCCAAGTCATAACCGGCGTATAGGCGGTCGGCCTTGGTGATTTTCAGCAGCATGGCGTGACCTTGCTGTTCGGGCCAGCCCGGCATGTCCTTGGCGCGGATGTCGCGAGCAAAAACCTTGCTGCCGCACACCTTGGACAGGGCATCGTTACGCGAGCGCGCCTTGCCGTTGTTGCCGAGCCATTGCTCGGACGGCACGGTCACGCTGTTCTCCATCAAGGCGGCCAGGGCCTGGGAGCTGAGCGGCGTAAGCGTCACGCTCACCCCCGCCACCAGCCCGCCCTGTAGGAACGAGCGCCGGGATATATCACGGTTGGACATGGATCATCCTCTGAGCGGTTATGGGCCCGCCCTTCTGGTTATGTTCTGGGAATCTCGAGTCTTGCAGGAACCCTTTTAGGACGGAGCAAAGGGCTGTGGTGACAGTGCAAAGCTGACCGAAAGGTTAACTTTAAAGGTTTATGCGCTCGGGGCAAACAACCAGTTACAAAAAACTGACTGGAAGATCAAAATTTCCGGATTTGCGGGGGTGTCTGGGCAGTCAAATTGCTGTCGGATGCACCATCGTCTTCGCGGGCAAGCCCGGCTCCCACAGAGATATCTGCCGTACATAAATGCTGCGCCCACCACCAATACCTGTGGGAGCGGCGGTGCGACGATTCGACTTGACCGCGATGGCAATCTTCCTGCCACATCAATGTCGAATATGCAGATGCCATCGCCAGCAGGCTGGCTCCCACAGTGGTCTGCGCCGAACACAAATACTGCGTCCACCACCATTCCACTGTGGGAGCAACTGTCTTCCCCCTGCCGATGACACCTGAACCGGGGTCATCGCAGGCAAAGGCGCGTGAGCGATCCTAGAAATCCACTGTCGCCGAAAGCAGGTACGTGCGTGGCGTGGATAGCGTCAAGCCAGGCTCGCTGTCATCTGAGGCGCCTGCGGAGCTCCAGTAGCGTTTGTCCGCGACGTTCTCGACGTTGCCGCGCAGGGTGATGGTCTTGTCGTCGACCTTGAACGCGTAGCGGGCGCCCACGTCGAAGCGTTCCCAGGAGTCGATTTCCTTGTTGTTGGACTGGTCCAGGTACTGCGAGCTGGAGTAGATGCCACGCGTGGTCAGGGTCAGGCCCTGGACGGTGGGCACGTCCCACTCGGCACCGAGGTTGACGTTGTATTTGGGCGTTGCGGGCGCGCGGTTGCCGTCGAAAGCGCCGTTGGTGGTGTGGGTCAATTCGCTGTCGATGTACATCACCCCACCGAGCAGGCGAAAGCCATCCAGGGGTTCGCCGAACACACTCAGCTCCACACCTTTGTTCTCGCGTTTGCCGTTCGGGCCGAAGACCCGTGTGGTCGCGTTGGTTTCGTATGCCGGCTGCTTGATGCGGAAGACCGCCGCCGTAACCGCGAACGGGCCGGCGTCGTATTTGGCGCCGACCTCGACCTGGCGGCTGACAAAGGGCGGGAAGATTTCGTCTTCGTTGACCGAGGTCGACGGGGCGATCTTGCCCTGGCTCAGGCCCTCCATGTAGTTGGCGTACAGCGACAACTTGTCAGTGGCCTTGAACAGGATACCGCCCGACGGCGAAACTTTTTCTTCGTCATAGGCAGTGGCGCCCTTGATGTTGTCGGACCAGTCATCGACCTTCACCCGCTGCCACCGCGCGCCGAGGGTCAACAGCAGGCGATCCTCGAAGAACCCCAGGGTGTCGGACAAGGCCACACCGCTGAAGCGGTTCTCGGTGTAGACCTTGGCATCCTGGCGGGTTGGCCTGGCCGGGGTGGGGGTTTGCACCGGATCGTAGAGATTGCTGGGCGCGGCAGCATAACGGGCGCCGCCGTTTTCGAAATCCATGTAGAAGTAGCTGGCCGCGAGATTGACCTCGTGGCTGACCGGGCCGGTTTTAAACCAGTTACGCACGCCGGCCGTGGCCGTGCGCACATTCTCGTCGCGGGTGAAGTCGCGGGGTTGGACGCTGAAATCGCCAGCATCGTTGGTGACCGAAACCGCATGCCGGAGGAAGTCATGATTACTTTTGCGTGCGCCAACTCCGCCATACAGCATGACCGAATCGTTGACGTCGAACTCGCCATTGACGGTGCCGAACGTGTCTTCGGTGCGCGCCTTGCTCCAGGCCTGCGCGTAGTTGTGGCGGACATCGCCTGCCTGCGGGACCTGGGCATTGACGCCAACCTGCACCCGTTCCTGGGGCGCATCGGTATTGCGCTCGGTGTGGCCGATGTCTGTCGAGAGCCGCAGGCGCTCTGCGCGAAAGTCCAGGCCGAGTACGGCCATCTCGCGGTCGATGCTCTGGTGATCCCACTCGGTGTCGCCGGACTGTTTCACGCCGTTGAAGCGCAGGCCGAACTTGTCGTCTTCACCGAAGCGTCGACCGACGTCCACCGCGCCACCGAGCTGGTTGTTGGACGCGTAGCTGCCGGTGAATGAAGTGATCGGCTTGTCGGTGGCACGCTTGGGTACCACGTTGATCCCGCCCCCCACGCTGCCCCGCGGCGAGATGCCGTTGATGAGCTGGCTGGGGCCCTTGAGGATGTCCACGCGATCAGCCATTTCCATGTCGATGGTGTAAGTGGGCAATACGCCATAGAGGCCGTTGTAGGCGACGTCACTGTTGAACAGGCTCAGCCCGCGAATGGTGAATTGCTCGTAACGCCCGCCGGCAGGGTTAGTGGCGCGAACCGATGGGTCGTTGGCGATCAGGTCACCCAAGGTCCGGGCTTGCTGGTTCTCGATCACCTCGCTGGTGTAGGTGGTCATGCTGAAGGGCGTTTCCATGAAGTCTTTCGAGCCGAGCAAGCCTTGGGACCCGCGACGCGCAACCTGGCCGCCGGCGAACACCTCGCTGCCCTCCCCGCCGGTGGCGCCGAGAATCGAGGTGGGGGCCAGCTGCAAGCTGCTGTTTTCCGGGGCCGGGGTGAGAATGTACGCTTGCTCACCTACCGCCTGCAGTTGCAGACCGGAACCCTGCAACAACCGGGCAAAGCCCTCCTCGACGGCGAACTCACCGGACAGCCCGCCACTGCTGCGGCCGCTGACCAGGGCCGGGTCCACCGACAGATTGACCCCGGACAGACCGGCAAACCGGGTCAATGCATCGCTCAAGCTGCCGGCCGGCACCTGATAGCTGCGCCGGTTACCGTCCTCGGCCCAGGTTGGGGAGATCAACCATGGACTGGCACTCAGGCCCAGCATCAGGCTGAGGTGCAACAACGGTCGCAGGCGCGGGGAAGAAGCGTTAGGCATTTGAATAGGCTCTCTTGATTCGTTCACATGCCTTCAATGACAGGCGAGTCGAAAAAAGGGGCCAGGGTTTACACACTATTTTTGCGCGGCAGCAACGTGACCCAGTAGCGAGTCCGGGAATGCACCTCCAGGGGCAGACTGGCGGCGAGCAGCGCGAGTACCCGGTCAGTGTCGTCCAGACGGAAGCTGCCGGTGACTCGCAGGGTTTCCAGCTCCGGCTCCCAGCGCAGGACACCCGGTCGATAGGTGCTCAGTTCACGCAGGAAGTCCCCCAGCGGCTGGTCCTTCGCCATCAGCACGCCCTCGCGCCAACCCGGCGCCAAGGTGTCGAATGCGCTGATGGATCCGGCACCGGCGGCCTGCAGGCTGACCTGCTGGCCCGCGCGCAAGGCCAGGGCCGCCCCATGCAAAGGCTGTAACTGGACGGCGCCGTTGTAGACCGAAACCCGACAGCCGCGTGCGTCCTGGCGAACGCAGACTTCACTGCGGCTGACGATGACATTGCCAAAACGGGTCTGGATCGTCAGCGGCGAATCACCGGGCACTGTCAGGGACATTTCGCCCTCGATCAGCTTGACGCGGCGTGCCTGCAGGTCCACATCGACCGCGCTGGCCGTGTTGAGCTGCAGCGCGCTGCCGTCGGCAAGCCGGGTCTGCTGACGCTCGCCGGTGGCGGTGTGCAAATCGGCGCGCCAGGCATCCAGCGGCAGTTGCCGACTGATCAGCCACGCCGCCGGCACCAGGGCCACCGCGCCCAGGGCGCGCTTGAGCACTTTGCGCCGCGCCGGATCCGGACGATCCAGGCTGCTCAGTGCCAGCCCCGATGGCAGGTCGGCAAAACGCTGGCGCAGCGCCTGGGCTTTCTGCCAGGCCTGCTCGTGGGTGGCGCAGGTATCACGCCAGCGCTGCAAGTTCACGCGATCCTGCTCGTTGGCACCGCCTGATTCCAGAAACGCAAGCCATTGCGCGGCTGCACGAACGGCCTGGCGCGAGTCGGACGCCTGAGTGTTCACAGGTCCACCAACAGGCAATGTTCATAAGCCTGAGCCATGTAACGCTTGATGGTACGTTCGGACACTTGCAGGCGTTCCGCGATTTGCCCGTAGGTCAGGCCTTCGAGCTGGCTCCACAAAAACGCCCGGCGCACCGCCCGCGGCAAGCCGTCGAGCAGCTCATCCAGCGCTTGCAGCGTTTCCAGCAGCAGCCAGCGTTGCTCGGGGGATGGCGCACAGTCCTCCGGCATCGCCGCCAAGGCGGCGAGATAGGCCTGTTCCAGGCTCCGGCGCTGATAGAAGTTGCTCAGCAGGCGTTTGCCCACAGTCAGCAGATAGGCACGGGGCTCTTGCAGGTCCGCGATCCGCTGCGAACTGGCAAGCACCCGCAGGAAAGTGTCCTGGCTCAGATCAGCCGCATCGCAGCCGTTGCCCAAGCGCCTCCCCAACCAGGTTTCAAGCCAGCCACGGTGATCGCGGTACAGGTCGTGAAGCGTTGGCTCCTTCGGCATCACTGCATCACTCATCTAGAAGCCCTGTGCCAGGAGTTATCGTAAATGAGAGTGATTCTAATTAATGTCGGTGCCGGGAAGGAAGCTCTTTATGCATTGAGCGCGCAGAAAGGCCCTCCTGCAGGGGCGAGCTTGCTCCTACAGGACGGGGGCAGCAGTTCAGGAAAATGGCAAATCGCAGACACAAAAAACCCCGGTCTTTCGACCAGGGTTTTTGCTATCGACTCGAAGTCACCAACGGCTTCTTCGTAGCTCCAAGGCGTTCAGTGGGCCTTGTAGCAGATATGGCGCAGCGGACGGGACTCGAACCCGCGACCCCCGGCGTGACAGGCCGGTATTCTAACCGACTGAACTACCGCTGCGTATCGCTTTGGACTTGCGTCCTAACTCGTCTGATCAGAAGCTCCGAGATTTTTCAATCTCTCTTTTGATCTCGAATCAGGTCAGACCTGACTCGGAAAATATGGCGCAGCGGACGGGACTCGAACCCGCGACCCCCGGCGTGACAGGCCGGTATTCTAACCGACTGAACTACCGCTGCGCGTCGGTGGAGGCTTTTAAGGCTTCCATCTTGCTTTCGCAAGACTCTCGGAAGTGGTGGGTGATGACGGGATCGAACCGCCGACATTCTGCTTGTAAGGCAGACGCTCTCCCAGCTGAGCTAATCACCCGTTTGCATCTCCGAGGCCGCGAAATTTACGCAGGTAGCGAACCTAAGTCAATAGCAGGATTGAAGTTTTTCTGAAAAAGACAAAATCGTGTCAGTGGCGAATGGTTATGCCGTCAGACCGCTTTCGCGAGCAAGCCCGCGCCCACAGCGGATTGTGAGTGAACACAGGCTATGGGTCCGACACAAAGCCACTGCGCGAGCGGGCTTGCTCGCCAAAGCTGCAGAGCATCCAGCATCAATGCTGCTGCCGGTCACTCGCTGTAAATCATCTTCTTGGTCATGCCGCCGTCCACCACAAACTCCTGCCCCGTGACAAAGCCGGCGTTCCTCGACAGCAACCAGGCCACCATTGCCGCGACATCCTCCACCGTCCCTACCCTGCCCGCCGGATGCTGGGTATGGTCGGCGTCGGACAACGGCTCGGCGCGGCGCGCTGAAGGGTCGCGTGCATCGATCCAGCCCGGGCTGACGGCATTGACCCTGATCTCCGGCCCCAGGCTGATCGCCAGCGCATGAGTCAGGGCCAACAGGCCGCCCTTGCTCGCCGCGTAGGCTTCACTGTCGGGTTCCGACTGGCTGGCGCGGGTCGAGGCCAGGTTGACGATCGAGCCGCTGTGAGCACGCAGGTACGGCGCACAGTGCTTTGCCAGCAACATAGGGCCACTGAGATTGACCGCCAGCACCCGATTCCAGTAGGCCAGATCGAGACTTTCCAGGGTGATGTTGTGTGGCTCGGCTACTGCCGCGTTGCACACGAGCGCATCGAGCCGCCCGAACTGCCCGAGCACCTCGGCCACCCCCAGCGCTACCTGACCCTCGTTCGAGACGTCCATGGCGATGAACCAGGCGTTATCACCCAGCACCTTCGCCACTTTCGAACCACGGACCCGATCCAGGTCGGTCAGCACGACTTGCCAGCCTTCGCTAATCAACCAGGCCGAAATGCCCAGGCCGATGCCGCGCGCAGCACCCGTGACCAGCGCGACGCGGCCATTGGTGCCCGTGCCGGGCGCAGACATTTCGATCACAGCGCAGCCAGGCCGCGCGTCAGATCGGCTTGCAGGTCCGCCACGTCTTCCAGACCCACCGCGACGCGGATCAGGCTGTCGCGGATCCCTGCGGCTTCACGCTCCTGCGGCGCCAGGCGGCCGTGGGAGGTGGTGCTTGGGTGGGTAATGGTGGTTTTGCTGTCCCCCAGATTGGCGGTGATCGAGATCAGGCGAGTCGCATCGATAAAGCGCCACGCACCCTCTTTGCCCCCCTTGACCTCAAAACTCACCACCGCGCCAAAGCCCTTCTGCTGGCGCAAGGCCAACTCATGCTGTGGATGGCTCTTGAGACCGGCGTAATGGACTTTCTCGATACCGTCCTGCTGCTCCAGCCATTCGGCCAGTTGCTGGGCGTTGGCGCAGTGCGCCTTCATGCGCAGGCCGAGGGTTTCCAGGCCCTTGAGGAAGATCCAGGCGTTGAACGGGCTCAGGGTTGGCCCGGCGGTGCGCAGAAAGCCGACGACTTCTTTCATGTGCTCGCCGCGACCGGCAACCACGCCGCCCATGCAACGCCCCTGGCCATCGATGAACTTGGTCGCCGAGTGCACGACGATGTCCGCGCCCATCTTCAGCGGCTGCTGCAACGCCGGGGTGCAGAAACAGTTGTCCACGACCAGCATCGCGCCCTTGGCATGGGCGATTTTCGCCAGTTCGGCGATGTCCACCAGCTCTGCCAGCGGATTGGACGGCGACTCGACGAACAGTAATTTGGTATTGGCCTTGATGGCCGCATCCCAGCCGGACAGTTCCGCCAGGGGCACGTAATCGACCTCTACGCCGAAACGCTTGAAATATTTTTCAAACAGGCTGATGGTCGAACCGAATACGCTGCGCGACACCAGCACATGATCACCGGCGCTGCACAGGCTCATGACCACAGCCATGATCGCTGCCATGCCGGTGGCAGTGGCCACGGCTTGCTCGGCGCCTTCAAGCGCGGCAATGCGCTCTTCGAACGCACGCACGGTCGGGTTGGTGTAGCGCGAGTAAACGTTGCCCGGCACTTCCCCGGCAAATCGCGCCGCGGCGTCGGCAGCGGTGCGGAAGACGTAGCTGGAAGTGAAGAACATCGGATCACCGTGTTCGCCTTCCGGCGTGCGGTGCTGGCCGGCGCGTACGGCCAGGGTATCGAACGCTACGCCTTCGAGGTCGCTGTCCAGCCGACCGGCATCCCAATCCTGACTCATGCTGTCACTCCTTGCCTTACTCGGTAATGGATACTAAACCGGCCTGTGGGAACAACGCTCGCCCGCGATGGCGTCTTTACAAACGCCATCGCGGGCAAGCCTTGCTCCCACAGGCCGGCCAGTTACTCAGTTGTTGTACAGATCAATGATCGCGCTGACTGCCTGGGTCTTGACCTTGGAGGCATCGTTGCGTGCCTGCTCGATCTTGTTCAGGTAAGCCTCGTCGACATCACCTGTGACGTACTGGCCGTCGAACACCGCGCAATCGAACTTGTCGATCTTGATCTTGCCGCCACCGACCGCTTCGATCAAGTCAGGCAGGTCCTGGTAGATCAGCCAGTCAGCACCGATCAGGTCAGCCACGTCCTGGGTCGAACGGTTGTGGGCGATCAGTTCGTGCGCGCTCGGCATGTCGATGCCATACACGTTCGGGTAACGAACGGCCGGTGCCGCGGAGCAGAAGTAGACGTTCTTGGCGCCGGCTTCGCGGGCCATCTGGATGATCTGCTTGCAGGTCGTGCCGCGAACGATCGAGTCGTCCACCAGCATGACGTTCTTGCCGCGGAATTCCAGTTCGATGGCGTTAAGCTTCTGGCGTACGGATTTTTTCCGCGCTGCCTGGCCCGGCATGATGAAGGTCCGGCCGATGTAGCGGTTCTTCACGAAGCCTTCGCGGAATTTCACGCCCAGGTGGTTCGCCAGTTCCAGGGCCGCGGTGCGGCTGGTGTCCGGAATCGGGATGACCACGTCGATGTCGTGATCCGGACGCTCGCGCAGGATCTTCTCGGCCAGCTTCTCGCCCATGCGCAGGCGGGCCTTGTAGACCGATACACCGTCGATGATCGAGTCCGGACGCGCCAGGTAGACGTGTTCGAAGATGCACGGGGTCAGGGACGGGTTGTTTGCGCACTGGCGGGTGTGCAGCTTGCCGTCTTCAGTGATGTAGACCGCTTCGCCGGGTGCCAGGTCGCGAATCAGGGTGAAACCGAGCACGTCCAGGGACACGCTTTCGGAGGCGATCATGTATTCGACGCCCTCGTCGGTGTGACGCTGGCCGAAGACGATCGGACGGATGCCGTGCGGGTCACGGAAACCGACGATGCCGTAGCCGGTCACCATCGCCACGACCGCGTAGCCACCGACGCAACGATTGTGCACGTCTGTGACCGCGGCGAACACGTCTTCTTCGGTTGGCTGCAACTTGCCGCGCTGGGCCAGTTCGTGAGCGAACACGTTGAGCAGTACTTCCGAATCGGAATTGGTATTGACGTGGCGCAGGTCAGATTCGTAAATCTCCTTGGCCAGCTGTTCAACGTTGGTCAGGTTACCGTTGTGCGCCAAGGTAATGCCGTAAGGCGAGTTGACGTAGAACGGTTGAGCTTCGGCCGAAGTCGAGCTGCCAGCGGTCGGGTAACGGACATGGCCGATACCCATGTGACCGACCAGGCGCTGCATGTGACGCTGATGGAACACGTCACGCACCAGGCCATTGTCCTTGCGCAGGAATAACCGGCCATCATGGCTGGTCACGATACCGGCAGCGTCCTGGCCGCGGTGCTGGAGGACGGTTAGCGCGTCATACAGCGCCTGATTGACGTTCGACTTACCGACGATACCGACGATGCCACACATGCGACGCAACCCCTACTTAATGGATCTGAACTGAGCAACACTCACTGCGGCGTTTTGGCCGTCGGCAAGAGTTGCTCCTTGAACGGTATCTCAGCGGGTACGCTGATACCGCTGGCAAGCCACTGACTGCTCCACCCGAGAATCAGGTTCTTGGACCAGTCTGCGACCAATAGAAACTTTGGTACGAGCTGTGATTCTTTCCACCACCCGTCCTGCTGTACCGGCCCCAGGCTCAACAGCCCGACCGCCACGACCACCAGCAACACGCCACGCGCAGCGCCGAAGGCCATGCCGAGGAATCGATCGGTCCCGGATAACCCGGTGACACGTACCAACTCGCCGATAAGATAATTGATCATTGCGCCTACTATCAAAGTGGCGACAAACATGATGGCACAGCCCGCGATCACGCGAGCCGATGGCGTTTCGATGTATCCGGCGAGGTACTCGGACAATGAACCACCGAACATCCAGGCGACGACTCCTGCGATGATCCAGGTCACCAGCGATAATGCTTCCTTGACGAAGCCGCGGCTAAGACTGATCAATGCGGAGATGGCGACAATTGCAACGATCGCCCAATCAACCCAGGTAAATGGCACAGTGCAGCCTACAGACGGATAAGGCGGCGCATTTTAGCAGAGCGCATGCCTGTCGGTAAGCTGCGATTAGCAGTGCATTTCAATCGCAGCGATAGTTTTTAACCGCGCTCGGGCTGGAAACGCACCACAAACCCCTTGAGGTTCTGCTGGCGGCTCAACAAATCGCGCAAACGGTCGGCCTCGGCGCGCTCGATCAGCGGCCCGACAAATACCCGATTCTTGCCATCAGCGGTGCGAATGTAGGCGTTATAGCCCTGGGCTCGCAGGGATTTCTGCAGGCTTTCGGCACTGGCACGGTTCGACAGGCTGGCCAGTTGCACCGACCAGCTGACCGACAGGCCATTGGCATCGACGCGGCTTTGGCTGGTGTCCGGCTTGCCGGGCGTCGCCGTGATTGGCTGGGCCGGTGGCGTGCTTGGCTTGGCGGCCAATGCCGGCACGGGTGCCGGGGCTGGCGCGACTGGCTTGGCTGCCGGGGCCGGCGCAGGGGCGACGGGCACCACAGGGGCGATTGGCGTCGACGGCGCTTGCTGCTCGGCGATTTCTTCGTCGCTCGGCACCGGCTCCTGCGGCAGCACCTGAGGCTCAGGTACGACCACCGGCTCGATCTGCACCTGAGGCACCGAAGGCGCTTGCGGGGCAGCAGGCGCCTCGACAGTCACCTGGCGCTGCTCATCCTGACGGGAAAACAGCATCGGCAGGAAAATCACTGCCAGCGCGACCAGCACCAGGGCGCCGACCATGCGTTGTTTGTAAGCCTTATCCAGCAATGCCATTTGCCGCTTCCTCCGTGGAGCGCCGGGCCAACCACTCAAGGGCCTCGGCGACACAATAAAATGATCCGAACAACAGAATTTCGTCGTCGCTCGTCGCTCGTGCGCACTGCCCTTCCAGGGCGGCGGCCACGCTGGCATAGGACGTTACTGAAGCGCCAAGGTTCTGCAGCACCTCTTCTAAATCAGCCACCGGGCGCGCCCGGGGCGAATCCAGCGGTGCAACCGCCCAATGCTCGACACTGGCATTCAACTGGCCAACGACACCGTCCAGATCCTTGTCCGCGAGCAAGCCGAACACTGCCAGACGCTTGCCGACTGGCGGACGACTGGACAGACGGCGAGCCAGGTATTCGGCCGCATGAGGATTATGCCCCACGTCGAGCAACAGGTGCAGACGTTTGCCCTGCCAGTCGAACGCCCGACGTTCCAGGCGCCCCACCACGCGAGTCGCCTTCAAGGCTTCAATGATCTGTGCCTCTACCCAATGCAGACCCAGCAGCAGATAAGCCTGCAAGGCCAGCGCAGCGTTCTCCATCGGCAGGTCCAGCAGGGGCAGGTCCCGCAGTTCGACTACCCGGCCCTGGCTGTCAAGACCGCGCCATTGCCAGTGGTGATCGGTGACACCCAGGTCGAAGTCACGCCCACGCAGGAAAAACGGGCAGGCCAGCTCGCGGGCTTTGTCCAGCAGAGGTTGCGGAGGATCCAGATCGCCACAGAGCGCGGGGGCGCCCTGGCGGAAGATGCCGGCTTTTTCGTAGGCCACGGACTCGCGGGTATCACCCAGGTAATCGGCGTGGTCGACGCCGATGCTGGTGACCAGCGCCATGTCCGCGTCCACCACGTTGACCGTATCCAGGCGCCCGCCCAGGCCGACCTCGAGCACCACGGCATCCAGCCCCGACTGCTGGAACAGCCAGAACGCCGCCAGGGTGCCCATTTCGAAATAAGTCAGGGAGGTATCGCCACGGCCTGCCTCGACTGCCGCGAAGGCCTGGCACAGCTCGGCGTCAGTCGCTTCGACGCCGTTGACCTGCACCCGCTCGTTGTAACGCAGCAGGTGCGGAGAATTGTAGACACCGACTTTAAGGCCCTGCGCGCGCAGCAATGAAGCCACGAACGCACAGGTAGACCCCTTGCCGTTGGTGCCGGTGACCGTGATCACCCGAGGCGCCGGCTTGCCCAGTCCCATGCGGGACGCTACCTGTTGCGAGCGCTCCAGCCCCATGTCGATGGCCGAAGGGTGCAACTGTTCCAGGTAGGCGAGCCACTCGCCAAGGGTACGTTGGGTCATATGTTGGCAGGCACCGGCGGAACCACGATTGGCTCGATTGGCGCGGCGACGAACTTCGGCGTCGGCAGGCCCATCATCTGTGCCAGCAGGTTGCCCAGGCGTGGACGCAGTTCCTGACGGTGAATGATCATGTCGATCGCACCGTGCTCCAGCAGGAATTCGCTGCGCTGGAAGCCTTCCGGCAGTTTTTCGCGCACGGTCTGCTCGATCACGCGCGGGCCGGCGAAGCCGATCAGGGCCTTTGGCTCGCCGACGATCACGTCGCCCAGCATCGCCAGGCTGGCGGAAACACCACCGTACACCGGGTCGGTCAGTACGGAGATGAACGGAATGCCTTCTTCACGCAGACGCGCCAGTACCGCGGAGGTCTTGGCCATTTGCATCAGGGAAATCAGCGCTTCCTGCATCCGCGCGCCACCGGAAGCGGCAAAGCAGATCATCGGGCATTTGTTTTCCAGGGCGTAGTTGGCGGCGCGAACGAAGCGCTCGCCCACGATGGCACCCATGGAACCGCCCATGAAGGAGAATTCGAACGCCGAAACCACCACCGGCATGCCCAGCAGGGTGCCGCTCATGGACACCAGCGCATCTTTCTCGCCGGTGGCTTTCTGGGCTGCGACCAGGCGGTCCTTGTACTTTTTGCCGTCGCGGAACTTGAGACGGTCCACTGGCTCCAGGTCAGCGCCCAGTTCGGCACGGCCTTCAGCGTCGAGGAAGATGTCGATGCGTGCGCGTGCGCCGATACGCATGTGGTGATTGCACTTTGGGCAAACATCCAGGGTCTTTTCCAGCTCCGGACGGTAAAGCACCGCCTCGCAAGATGGGCATTTGTGCCATAGACCTTCAGGCACCGAGCTCTTCTTGACCTCGGAACGCATGATCGAAGGGATCAGTTTGTCTACCAACCAGTTGCTCATGCTTTCTTTCTCCAGTACCGGCGGCTCGAACGCTTTGGTTCGCAGCCCCGCGTATGCCCTTGAGCTAAATTCATATGTGCGGCGATGATCCATGGATGGCCGGATCAGAGAATCGTGACCTGCGTACCACCCAAAAACCCTCAGCCATGCCTGTGGACGGCGGCAGTCTGCCAGCCGTCACATCAACGTGCCGCGTACCGCGTTGATGAATGCGTGAATCCTTGCGTGATCCTTGATGCCTTTGCTCGCTTCCACCCCGCCGCTGACGTCCACCGCGTAAGGCCGCACTCGGCTGACCGCCTCGGCGACGTTATCCGGTGTCAGGCCGCCCGCCAGGATGATCGGCTTGCTCAGGCCTTGGGGAATCAGAGACCAGTCGAACGCCTGCCCGGTTCCGCCCGGCACGCCTTCGACATAGGCATCGAGCAGAATACCGCTGGCGCTCGGAAATGCATTGCAGGCTGCCGCAATATCATCGCCGGCCTTGACCCGCAGCGCCTTGATGTACGGTCGATGCCAGCCCTCACACTCGGCCGCGGTCTCATCGCCGTGGAATTGCAGCAGGTCCAGCGGCACGGCGTCGAGGATTTCCCCCAGCTCGCAGCGACTGGCGTTGACGAAAAGGCCAACGGTGGTCACGAACGGAGGCAGTGCCTGGATGATCGAGCGTGCCTGCTGAAAGGTAACGGCGCGCGGGCTCTTGGCATAGAACACAAAACCTATGGCATCCGCCCCCGCCTCGACCGCTGCCAGCGCATCCTCTAAGCGGGTGATCCCGCAAATCTTGCTGCGAACGGCTGACATGTCGATATAACCCCAAGCTAATTCCGGGAAAGTCCCGGATGGTAACAAATGCGTTCGAGGGCGTCAGCCGTCAAGTTCGGCGAAACCGGTAAGGAAGTGTGGGCCAATGTAACGCTCGGGCAACTGGAACTCGTCGCGGTATTCCACCTGCACCAGATACAGCCCGAACGGATGTGCTGTTACCCCGCCAGAGCGACGGATGCGGCTTTCCAGCACTTCCTTCATCCACTCCACCGGACGCTCGCCGGCGCCAATGGTCATCAACACGCCGGCAATGTTGCGCACCATGTGGTGCAGGAACGCGCTGGCACGGATGTCCAGCACGATCATCTTGCCGTGGCGAGTGACGCGCAGGTGGTGCAGTTCCTTGACCGGAGACTTGGCCTGGCACTGGCCGGCGCGGAAGGCGCTGAAGTCATGAGTGCCGACCAGGTATTGCGCCGCTTCGGCCATGCGTTCGACGTCCAGCGGCCGGTGGTTCCAGGTGATCTCTTCGTTCAGGTGGGCCGGGCGGATCTGATCGTTGTAGATAACGTAGCGATAGCGCCGGGCGATGGCCTTGAACCGCGCGTGAAAATGCGCAGGCATGACCTTGGCCCAGCTGACGCTGACGTCGTGGGGCAAGTTGATGTTGGCGCCCATGACCCAGGCTTTCATCGAGCGCTCGACCTGGGTGTCGAAGTGCACCACCTGGCCACAAGCGTGCACACCGGCATCAGTGCGCCCGGCGCAGAGCAGCGAGACTGGCGAGTTGGCGACTTTCGACAGGGCATTTTCCAGGGTTTCCTGCACGGTGAGCACACCGGATGCCTGGCGCTGCCAGCCGCGATAGCGCGAACCTTTGTACTCGACGCCCAGTGCGATGCGGAAAAAACCTTCAGGCACCATTTCGGCGGCCGGATTATCTATATTTGCCAAGGGGTGACAGCCTGCTGATGTGCGCAAAGGCGGGCATTATAAGGCTGTGGGACGGGGATGCCAGCCAAAGTCAAAAGATCGATCTTTTGATTTTCTTCCAACAACAAAAAACGGCAGCCTCAATGGCTGCCGCTGTTGTTCACGCCCTATTCATCAAACCAGCCGCGACAGCATGTCCTTCGCTTCGCTCTTCTGCCCGTCATCGCCTTCGCTCACGACCTCATTGAGGATATCGCGCGCACCATCGCTGTCGCCCATGTCGATGTAGGCCTGGGCCAGGTCGAGCTTGGTTGCGACTTCGTCGGTGCCCGAGAGGAAATCGAACTCGGGCTCGTCGTCTGCGGAAACCAGCGCGTCGTCGGCGGTAAAGGTCGGCGCGCTGATATCCCGGGACAGACGATCCAGTTCGGCGCTCAGGTCGTCCGGTTCGGCAGGCAAGGCTTCAGACGTACCCTGCGCATCCATCTCGTCAGCCAGCGACAGGTCGAAGTCATCCGGCAGTTCCAGGTCGTCCTGCGGCACTTCGGGAGTACCTGGCACGTCAGCGACAGGCAGGTCCTTGGCGCCTTCGTCCAGGTCCAGGAGGAAGTCATCCTCGGCCAGGATCGCCGGGGAGGTATCACCGCCGAGGTCCATGTCCAGATCGAAATCCGACAGGTCGTCGAGGTTTTCCTTGATCTCGGTCTGCTGTTGCAACACCGACTGGAAGCTCAGGTCATCGTCGGACGGGAATTCGTCCAGCTCACCGAGGGCATCCGGCTCAATTTCGGGTGCAACCACTGCTGGAGAGGCGGCTTCCCGGTCATCCAGGCTCAGGTCGAAGCTTTCGTCCAGCGCCTCATCAGCCACCGGCGCCGGCTCTGCGGCTGGTTCCTGTGGCTCGTCCAGCATCAGGTCCTTGACGTACTGCGCATCCATTTGCGCAGCCAGGGCTGCGGCAGCAATACCGCCTGCGGCGACCATCGCCATGGCCGGGAAGCGGCTTTTGAGCTGTTCGACCTGGGCGTAGTTATCGCCATTGGCTACCAGCTTGCGCTCCTGAGCGACGAAGGCTTCGCGATCGCCCTGCCGGCCGTAGATTTCCATCAGCTTGAGGCGCAAGTCGCTGCGCTGAGGCTCTTGCTTGATGCCGTCTTCCAGTAACGCGCCCGCCTGGTTGAACCGACCGGCGTTGATATGCGACTGAGCCCGGGGCAAGACGTCGTCGGAGTGCTCTGCAGCTGGCGAGATCAGTGGCGCTGCGATGGGTGGAGTAACGATCACCGGAGCGATTACCGGCGCGGGTGCAGGTGCTGGCGCCGGAGCCGGCTCTGGCATGGTCGCCATTTTCACGCTCGGCGGTGGAACTTCCAGGCCTTCGAAGCTGCTTTCCGGCAGATCGTGATCGACCGAGAACTCTTGCTCTTCGGACAAGGCGCGAGCCATGCGCAGGTGTTTCTCAGCTTCCTGCTGGGCCTTGCGGCGACGGGCCAGCAGCAACAGCAGGAGCAGCAGAACGATTGCCCCACCGCCAACCATGCCCAGAAGCCACGGGTTGGTCAGCAGGTCGTTGTATTTCTGCTCGTCCGTGGCAGTCGCTGGTGCAGGCTCGACCGGCTTGTCCTCGACCACCGGTGTAGCTTCGGGGGTCGCTGCGGGTGCTGGTGGCACGGTTTCTGGTGCCAGGCCCTGTTCCGGAGCAGTCACTGCAGGATCGGTGGCCAGTTCGGCGTTGATCGCCGGGGCAGCCGCCACATCCGCAGGCGCGTCCTGACCTCCTTCTGCCTGCAACTTGGCCAGCTGATTGTTCTTCAGTTCGATCAGCTTCTGCAGCTTGTCCAGCTGGCTCTGCAGATCGGCCATGCGGCTTTTCAGTTCTTCGTTGTCCCGACGGGTGGTGTCGAGGCTTTCCTGAGTCACCGCCAGCTTGTTGCTCAAATTCTTCGCGTCGCCCCCCGCGCCTTTCGCACCGGCCTTGCCGGCTTCGGCCGAGACCAGGCTGAGGTTATCCCGGGCAGCCTGCGTTGAAGGAGCGTCACCGCGAGGACGATTGGTCGCGTCGAGCTGCTGCTGCCCGGCACCGGGCTGCGGCGCATAACGACGGCCCTGACGCCAGGCGGTGTTCTGCGCGGCGACTTCGGCGATGGCTTTGGATTGCGGCAGGCTGGTGCTCTGCCCCTGGTCCGGCAGACGCAGCACCTGCCCGGTTTTCAACCGGTTGATGTTGCCGTCGATAAACGCATCCGGGTTGAGCGCCTGGATCGCCAGCATGGTCTGCTGCACCGAACCGCCATTGCGCGCCTTCGCGGCGATTTCCCACAGGGTGTCGCGGCGAGTGGTGGTGTACTCGGTCGGCTTGGTCGCACCCGTGACCGGTGCGGTGACAGTTTGGCTCGGCGCTGGCTGCGCAGCGGCATCAGCGGTCTGCGGAGAGAACTTGGATGGGTCGAGCAATACGCTGTAGTCGCGCAGCAAGCGGCCGTTGGGCCACATGACCTGCACGAGGAATTTCACCATCGGCTCGGACAATGGCTTGCTCGACGTGACGCGCAGGATGCTTTTGCCGCCGGGGTTGAGCACCGGGGTAAAGGTCAGGTCGTTGAGAAACGCCTGGCGATCGACCCCGGCCTTGGCGAAATCTTCTGCCGAAGCAAGGCTAGGCACCACTTCGGCCGCTGTCAGCTCCTTGATATCGAGGAGCTCGATCTCCGCGACCAGCGGCTGGTTCAGGGTGGACTTCAGGGTCAACTCCCCGAGCCCGAGGGCATGCGCCATACCGGAGGACAGCGCCGAGGCGGCCGCTATTGCTAACACCAGTTTGCGAACTTGAACCATAGCCTCATCCTTAGTTTGAACCGCGCTGTCGACCACTGCGGGCAAGCATAGCGCCCGACAGCATTCAGTCGACAAATTATTGGCAAGTATCTTTTACGAAAGGTCTTTTATCAACAATTCGGCCACCTGCACTGCATTGAGGGCCGCACCTTTGCGTACGTTATCTGACGTCAGCCACAGATTTAGTTCCGACGGGTCGTCGATTCCCCGGCGAACCCGGCCGACATAGACAACGTCCTGCCCTACTGCGTCACCGACCGCAGTCGGGTAATCACCGGCCTCGACCAGCTCAATCCCGGGCGCATCGTCCAGGGCCGCGTTGACTTGCGCCAGATCGACCTCGCCTGCAGTCTGCAGGGTCACGCTATAGCTATCGCCGAAAAACACCGGGGCTTGAATGCAGGTGACGGAAATTTTCAACGAAGGCAGCGCCATGACCTGACGCACTTCGCGTACCAGGCGTTTTTCCAGCTGCGTGTGGCCCTGCTCGTCAGGCTTGCCGACCTGGGCCAGCAGGTTGAATGCCATCTGCCGATCAAAGAAGCTGGGCTCCAGAGGGCGCACATTGAGCAGCTCGGCGGTCTGCCGGGCCAACTCGGTGACGGCTTCGCGGCCCTGGGCTGACACAGCGAGGCAAGCGGTCAGATTAATGCGCTGCAGGTCGATAATGCCCAGCAAGGGTGCCAGCACCACGGCCAGCGTGGTGGCCGACGGGCTAGGGCTGCTGACCTGAAACGGAGTTTTCATCCCGTCGAGCAGGTGGACGTTGGCTTCGGGCACCACTTGCGGAGCCTGATCGGCCGGCAAGGCGCCGGACAAGTCGATCACCGAGCACCCGGCAGCCGTGGCGCGCGATGCGAAACTGAGGGTGACAGCGGGGCCGGCGGCGAAGAACACCAGTTGGACCTTGCTGAAGTCGAACTCGTCGACTTCACGCACCCGCACGTTCTTGCCGCGAAACGGCACCGAATGCCCGGCTGACTCGCTGCTGGCGAGCAGGTGCAGGTTGCCCACCGGGAAGTCGCGCTCTTCGAGGATCTGCACCAGCGTTTCGCCGACCGTTCCGGTGGCGCCAATTACGGCAATATCAAAGGACTGGGTCATGGTGCTACCTCTGGCGGAACGGGGGGAGCGGCACTTTACCGGGTGGTGGGGGCGCAGGCAATTTCATAAAAAAACCCGCACCTCTTTCAAGGCACGGGCTCTTTGTTTACTTCAGTCGATCAACGCTCAAGCAGGATCCGCAGCATGCGACGCAGCGGCTCCGCGGCGCCCCACAACAGCTGGTCGCCCACGGTGAATGCGCCGACGAACTGCGAACCCATGTTCAGCTTGCGCAGACGGCCCACCGGTACATTCAGGGTGCCGGTGACCTTGGTCGGGCTCAGTTCCTGGATGCTGGCTTCACGGTTGTTCGGCACCAGCTTGACCCACGGGTTGTGCTGGCTGATCAGCCCTTCGATATCGGCGATCGGCACGTCTTTGTTCAGCTTGATGGTCAGCGCCTGGCTGTGGCAGCGCATGGCGCCGATGCGCACGCAGATGCCGTCCACCGGGATCGGGCTCTTGAAGCGACCGAGGATCTTGTTGGTCTCGGCCTGGGCTTTCCACTCTTCACGGCTCTGACCGTTCGGCAGTTCCTTGTCGATCCACGGGATCAGGCTGCCGGCCAGCGGTACGCCAAAGTTTTCGGTCGGGTACGCGTCGCTGCGCATCGCTTCGGCCACACGACGGTCGATGTCGAGGATCGCGCTTGCCGGGTCAGCCAGTTGATCGGCGACAGCGGCGTGGGTCGCGCCCATCTGCTTGATCAGCTCACGCATGTTCTGCGCGCCGGCACCGGAAGCCGCCTGATACGTCATGGCGCTCATCCACTCCACCAGGCCGGCTTCGAACAGGCCGCCCAGGCCCATCAGCATCAGGCTGACTGTGCAGTTGCCGCCGATGTAGTTCTTGGTGCCCGCATCGAGCTGCTGGTCGATGACCTTGCGATTCACCGGGTCCAGCACAATCACCGCGTCATCCTGCATGCGCAGGCTGGAAGCGGCGTCGATCCAGTAACCCTGCCAGCCGGCTTCGCGCAGTTTCGGGAAGACTTCGCTGGTGTAGTCGCCACCCTGGCAGGTCAGAATCACGTCGAGGGTCTTCAGCTCTTCAATGCTGTAAGCGTCCTTGAGCGGAGCAATGTCCTTGCCCACGGACGGGCCTTGGCCACCGACATTCGAAGTGGTGAAAAACACCGGCTCGATAAGATCGAAATCCTGCTCTTCCAGCATCCGCTGCATGAGCACGGAACCGACCATACCGCGCCAACCGATCAGACCTACACGTTTCATCGCAACTACACCTTCTTTAAAAAGTGGGCCGCTGCTTTCGAAGTTGAAAGTGGCAGCGGGCCCGAGAGATTACAGATTCCGCAGCGCGGCGACTACTGCGTCACCCATTTCCTGCGTTCCGACTTTAGTGCAACCGGTCGACCAGATGTCGCCGGTGCGCAGCCCCTGGTCCAGAACCAGGCTGACTGCTTTTTCGATGGCATCGGCCGCAACCTGCTGGTTGAAGCTGTAACGCAGCATCATCGACACCGACAGGATGGTCGCCAACGGGTTGGCAATGCCTTGGCCTGCGATGTCCGGCGCCGAACCGTGGCAAGGCTCGTACATGCCCTTGTTGTTGGTGTCCAGGGACGCCGATGGCAGCATGCCGATGGACCCGGTGAGCATCGACGCCTGGTCGGACAGGATGTCGCCGAACAGGTTGTCGGTGACGATCACGTCGAACTGCTTGGGTGCGCGCACCAGCTGCATGGCAGCGTTGTCGACGTACATGTGGCTCAGCTCGACTTCAGGGTAGTCCTTGGCCACTTGCTCGACGATTTCACGCCACAGCTGGCTGGATGCCAGAACGTTGGCCTTGTCCACCGAGCACAGCTTCTTGCCACGCACCATGGCCATGTCGAAACCGACACGGGCAATACGGCGGATTTCGCTTTCGCTGTATGGCAGGGTGTCGTAGGCCTGGCGCTCGCCGTTTTCCAGGGTGCGGGTGCCGCGTGGCGCGCCGAAGTAGATGCCGCCGGTCAGTTCGCGAACGATCAGGATATCCAGGCCCGCGACGACTTCCGGCTTCAGGCTCGAAGCCTCGGCCAGTTGCGGGTAGAGGATCGCCGGGCGCAGGTTGCCGAACAGGCCCAGTTGCGCACGGATTTTCAGCAGGCCGCGCTCAGGGCGGATGTCACGCTCGATGGTGTCCCATTTCGGGCCGCCCACGGCGCCCAGCAGCACAGCGTCGGCCGCGCGGGCACGCTCCAGGGTTTCGTCAGCCAGGGGCACGCCATGCTTGTCGATGGCAGCACCGCCGATCACGTCGTGGCTCAGCTCGAAACCCAGGTTGAACTTGTCGCTGGCCAATGCCAGGACCTTGACCGCTTCGGCCATGATTTCCGGGCCAATACCGTCACCTGGGAGAATCAGAATCTGCTTGCTCATGCTTTCCTCTTGTCATCAGTCGGTGCGCCCTTGGAGCACACCCGGAAAAATTCTATCGTTGCGTGACTCATTTTTCGGCGAACAGCACCAGCACGTCGGTGCTGAACGAACCATCCGCCTCAATCTCGAAATACTCGCGCACCTCGCTGCCCATCGCCTGCTGCAACTCGCGGATCGCGGCGCGCATCACCTGGGGTGTGCGCATGCGCTCAACCCAGCTGCTGTATTCCAGGCGCAGGCGTTGACGCGTTGTGCTGCGGGTGTGCAACCCTGCCTCGCTGACCTGGCGCAACCACTCGCCGGCGGAATAATCGCGCACATGGCTGGTGTCGCGCAGCACTTCAACGCTTTGCAGGTAAGTGTCGAACAACGGACTGCCCGGTGACAACACATCGATGAACGCGGCCACGCCACCCGGTTTCAGCACCCGCCAAACTTCCCGCAACGCCACACCGAGATCGCTCCAATGGTGCGCCGAGTACCGACTGAAGACGAATTCGAACTCGCCATCGGCAAACGGCAGGCGCTCGGCGGCACCATTGACGGTGGTGACATTGCCCAGACCACGATCGACAGCCGCGGCGGTGACCACATCGAGCATTTGCTGCGACAGGTCGTACGCCACTACTTCCTTGACCAGTGGCGCCACCTGGAAGCTGACATGACCGGCACCGCATCCCAAGTCCAGCACGCGGGCGTTGCCCTGCCCCGCCAATTCAGCCTGTAGCAAAGCGAATTCAGTGCCTTGAGCGTGGACGGCGCTACTCAGATAGGCCGAGGCCTGTTCACCGAATTGCTTCTGGACTACCTGGCTGTGCTGGGCGGTGCTGGTCATGGGGACTTCCTTTTTGGGATGAGTCTTTGTGTTGTTTATTCGGGCCTCATCGCGAGCAGGCTCGCTCCCACAGGGTTTTGTGAACGCCGCACATCCAATGTGGGAGCCAGCCTGCTGGCGATGGCGTCATCACGCCTTACGCAAACTTATGCGTCGCGAAACAACCAAGGCTGGCTCGCGCGGTGCTTGGCTTCAAACGACGCAATTGCCTCATGGTCCTGCAAGGTCAGGCCAATATCGTCCAGGCCATTGAGCAGGCAATGCTTGCGGAACGCATCGATCTCGAAGCTCAGCACCTTGCCATCCGGGCGAGTCACCGTCTGCGCTTGCAGATCAACCTGCAACTGGTACCCAGGGTTGGCTTCAACCTGCTGGAAAAGCTCATCGACTTCAGCGTCGCTCAAGATGATCGGCAACAAGCCATTCTTGAAGCTGTTGTTGAAGAAAATGTCGGCGTAGCTCGGCGCGATGATGCTGCGAAAGCCATATTCTTCAAGGGCCCAGGGCGCGTGTTCACGGCTGGAGCCGCAACCGAAGTTCTCACGGGCCAGCAGTACACTCGCGCCCTGATAACGTTCGGCGTTAAGCACGAAGTCCTTGTTCAACGGTCGCTTGGAATTGTCCTGATACGGCTGCCCCACATCCAGGTAGCGCCATTCGTCGAACAGGTTCGGGCCGAAACCCGTGCGCTTGATCGACTTGAGGAACTGCTTCGGGATGATCTGATCGGTGTCGACGTTGGCACGATCCAGAGGCGCGACAAGTCCAGTGTGCTGGGTAAAAGCTCTCATTCTGCGCTCCTTTAGATCAATTCACGGACGTCGACGAAACGACCGTTTACTGCGGCGGCGGCGGCCATGGCCGGGCTCACCAGGTGAGTACGACCACCGGCACCCTGACGGCCTTCGAAGTTGCGGTTCGAGGTGGACGCGCAATGCTCGCCCGACTCCAGACGGTCCGGGTTCATCGCCAGGCACATCGAGCACCCTGGCTCGCGCCATTCAAAACCGGCCTCGAGGAAAATCTTGTCCAGGCCTTCGGATTCAGCTTGCGCCTTCACCAGGCCCGAGCCTGGCACCACGATGGCCTGCTTGATGGTCGACGCCACTTTGCGGCCCTTGGCGATCACGGCAGCGGCGCGCAAATCTTCGATGCGCGAGTTGGTGCAGGAGCCGATGAACACGCGGTCCAGCTGGATATCAGTAATCGCCTGATTGGCAGTGAGGCCCATGTATTTCAAGGCGCGCTCGATGGAGCCGCGCTTGACCAGGTCCGGTTCCTGAGCCGGGTCTGGCACGTTCTGATCAACGGCCAGGACCATCTCCGGCGAAGTGCCCCAGCTGACTTGCGGCTTGATCTGCGTGGCATCGAGCTCGACGACGGTGTCGAACTTCGAGTCCGCGTCAGACACCAGGTCTTTCCACGCCTCGACAGCCAAGTCCCACTCCGCGCCTTTCGGAGCAAATGGACGGCCCTTGACGTAGGCCACGGTTTTTTCATCCGCCGCCACCAGGCCCACGCGTGCGCCGGCTTCAATGGACATGTTGCAGATGGTCATGCGCCCTTCAACCGACAGGTCGCGGATCGCGCTGCCAGCGAACTCGATGGCGTGGCCATTACCGCCGGCCGTGCCGATCTTGCCGATCACGGCGAGCACGATGTCCTTGGCCGTCACGCCGAACGGCAATTCGCCTTCGACCGACACCAGCATATTCTTCATTTTCTGGGCGACCAGGCACTGGGTGGCGAGCACGTGCTCGACCTCGGAAGTGCCAATACCGTGAGCCAAAGCGCCGAATGCGCCGTGGGTCGAGGTGTGGGAGTCGCCGCAGACCACCGTCATGCCCGGCAAGGTGGCGCCCTGCTCCGGGCCGATGACGTGGACGATACCCTGGCGCACGTCGTTCATCTTGAACTCGACAATGCCGTATTCATCGCAGTTGTCGTCGAGGGTCTGAACCTGCAGACGCGAGACCTGGTCCGCAATCGCTTCGATGCCGCCCTTGCGCTCCGGCGTGGTCGGTAC
Source organism: Pseudomonas sp. HY13-MNA-CIBAN-0226 (assembly GCF_040310305.1). Taxonomy (NCBI): domain Bacteria; kingdom Pseudomonadati; phylum Pseudomonadota; class Gammaproteobacteria; order Pseudomonadales; family Pseudomonadaceae; genus Pseudomonas; species Pseudomonas sp. HY13-MNA-CIBAN-0226. The sequence goes on along the minus strand of NZ_JBEOPS010000024.1, from coordinate 9,232 downwards.
GTTATGGTCCGGGGTCGCGATATTGGCATCGATGCGCCAAGGCTTGCGCCCGGCCAGGCGCAGGCCTTCGAAGGCTTGCGGCGAGGTCACTTCATGGATGATGTGACGGTCGATGTAGATCAGCGCAGAACCATCGTCGCGCTGTTTGACCAAATGCGAATCCCAGAGCTTGTCGTAGAGCGTTTTGCCGGCCATCAGACGGTTTCCTCATCATTTGTTTCTATGCCCCGGGTTTTGAACGACTCAATAACCCTTTGGCTTGTGAGGTCGATCCTAGGGGGTTACATTAAATAACTCAAATTCATATTTTTTATGCTTTGGATAACCATCTGGAATACCGCAATGGACCTCGCCAACCTTAATGCTTTTATCGCGATTGCCGAGACCGGCAGCTTCTCTGGCGCGGGAGAACGACTGCACCTGACGCAACCGGCGATCAGCAAACGCATCGCCGGGCTGGAACAACAGTTGAAAGTGCGGCTGTTCGATCGGCTGGGCCGCGAAGTCGGCCTGACCGAAGCTGGCCGCGCCCTGTTGCCGCGGGCTTACCAGATTCTCAACGTGCTGGACGACACCCGCCGCGCCCTGACCAACCTGACCGGCGAAGTCAGCGGGCGCCTGACCCTGGCCACCAGCCACCACATCGGCCTGCACCGCCTGCCGCCTTTATTAAGGGAGTTCACCCGACGCTACCCGCAAGTAGCGCTGGATATTCAGTTCCTCGATTCGGAAGTGGCCTACGAAGAAATCCTCCATGGCCGCGCGGAACTGGCGGTCATCACCCTGGCCCCCGAACCTCACTCCCTGGTCAAAGCCACCCCGGTGTGGGACGACCCGCTGGATTTCGTGGTCGCACCGGAACATTCGCTGATCAGCAATGGCGCGGTGAGCCTGGCAGACATCGCCCTGCACCCGGCGGTGTTCCCCGGCGGCAACACCTTTACCCACCACATCGTCCAGCGCCTGTTCGAGGCTCAAGGGCTGACGCCGAACATCGCCATGAGCACCAACTACCTCGAAACCATCAAGATGATGGTGTCCATCGGCCTGGCCTGGAGCGTGTTGCCGCGCACCATGCTTGATGAGCAGGTGGCGCGCATCCCTTTGCCGGGCATACAGCTCACTCGCCAGCTAGGCTATATCCTGCACACAGAACGGACGCTGTCGAACGCGGCACGGGCTTTCATGGCTTTGCTGGACGCACAAATCGATCAGCCAGGGACACATGGCTAACTTGTGCTACTCCTATAGTGCCGCGAGACCCAGCGCCTAACGCCCTATTCAGTCTAAGGCTTGCCAATGCCGAAATCTGTTGACCGTATTCCGCCGATGCCGCGTATCCAGGCGCTGGACCCCAAACGGTCCGAGCAAAGTTGGGAAAGCGCGCCACAGTTGCTCGCGGCCCTCAACGGTGCCCGCCTGGGCGCCTGGTATTGGGACATCGAGCGTGGGCAGATCAGTTGGTCTCGGGGTACCCAGGCGCTGTTTGGCTTCGACCCCCATACGCCGCTGCCCGCCGACCTGGAATACCTCGACCTGCTGCCGCCGGAAGACCGGGCAAAAACCGTGCGCGCCTTCCATGCAGTGATCGCCGGCGCGCCGCTGGAGCAGGCGATGCACCACCGCATTCGCTGGCCCGATGGCAGCCTGCACTGGCTGGAGATCAATGGCAGCCTGCTGCCAGACAAGGACGGCCGCCCGCGAATGATCGGCGTGATCCGCGAAATCACCCACCAGCGCCAGCGCGAACAGGCCCTGAGCAGCTCGGAGAAACGTTTCGCGACGCTGTTTCACCTGTGCCCGAACATGGTGCTGCTGACCCGCCAGGAAGACGGCCTGATCACCGAGGCCAACCAGTATTTTGAAAGCCTGTTCGGCTGGCCGGTACAGAACGCCATCGGCCGAACCACCCTGGAGCTGGGCCTCTGGGTGCATCCCGAGCAGCGCGAGCGACTGGTCAAGGCGACCAAGGCCAAAGGGGAACTCATCAGCATGGAGGTGCAGTTTCGCGCCAGCAACGGGCAGATCCACGACGGCATTCTCAGCGCGCAGAAGGTCGAACTCGAAGGCCAACCCTATCTGCTCAGCACCTTCCTCGACACCACCGAACGCAAAGCCGCCGAGCTCGCCCTCAAAGACAGCCAGGAGCGCCTGGACCTGGCGCTGGATTCGGCGCAACTGGGTACCTGGGATTGGCACATCCCCAGCGGCATGCTCTATGGCTCGGCACGCGCTGCGCAGTTGCACGGGTTGGAGGCAATCCCTTTCCACGAGTCCTTCGACGAGTTTTTCGAAGGCGTACCCGATGAAGAGCGCGGCAGCATGCGCGACGCCTACCGCAGCTTGCGCGAGGGCCCGGCCGGCAATTATCAGCTGACCTACCGGGTGCAACTGGCCGACGGCAGCTCGCGCTACCTGGAAAGCCGCGCGCGGCTGTACCGCGACGAAAACGGTGCCCCGCTGCGCATGGCCGGCACCCTGCTCGACATCACTGATCAGGTGGAGCGTGAGCAACAGCTGGTAGCGTCGGAAGAGAAATTTGCCAGCCTGTTCCAGGTCAGCCCCGATCCAATTTGCGTCACTCGCCAGGACAGCGGCCAGTTCATCGAGATCAACTCCAGCTTCACCCAGGCATTTGGCTGGAGCGCCACCGATGTGATCGGGCACAGCGCCGACGAAATCGGCCTGTGGGACGCCTCGGCGAAAAGCCTGCACCGCATTGAACAGGTGATCCGCGAACAGGGCCTGAGTAACGTGGCCATCCAGGTCCAGCACAAAGATGGGCATTCGCTCACCTGTGTGATCTCCAGCCGCCAGATCAGTGTCAGCGACCATCCCTGCGTGGTCACCACCCTGCGCGACATCACCCAGCAGCAGCGGTCTGAAGCGGCACTCAAGGCCAGCGAAGAGAAATTTGCCAAGGCGTTCCACTCCAGCCCGGACGCCATCACCATCACCGAGCGCGACACCGGACGTTACCTGGAGGTCAACGACGGCTTCTGCCGCCTCACCGGCTACCAGGCCGATGAAGTCGTCGGGCGCACGGTGTATCAGGTCGGCATCTGGGCCGAGGAGAAACAGCGCTCCTCACTGCTGGCCGAACTGCAGCTCAACGGCCGGGTGCATCACCAGGAAATGCTCGGGCGCAACAAGCGCGGCGAGTTGCTCACCGTTGAAGTGTCGGTAGAGCCCATCACCCTCAACGAAACCGCCTGCCTGCTGCTGACCGCCCGGGACGTCAGCCTGCTGAAAAACGCCGAGGCGCAGATTCGCCACCTGGCCTACCACGACCCCCTGACCAACCTGCCCAACCGCGCATTGCTGATGGACCGCCTGAGCCAGCAGATCGCCCTGCTCAAGCGCCACAACCTGCGCGGCGCCCTGCTGTTTCTCGACCTCGACCACTTCAAGCACATCAATGATTCCCTCGGGCATCCCGTGGGCGACACCGTACTGAAAATCATCACCGCGCGCCTCGAAGCCAGCGTGCGCATGGAAGACACCGTGGCACGCCTGGGGGGTGACGAGTTCGTGGTGCTGCTCAGCGGCCTGGAAGGTTCGCGCGAGGAGGTCAGCACCCAGGTGCGCAGCCTGGCTGACACCCTGCGCGAACTGCTGTCGGAGCCCATGTTCCTCGACGGACAACGCCTGCAAGTCACGCCCAGCATCGGCATCGCACTGATTCCCGACCACGGCTCGACCCCCACCGACCTGCTCAAGCGCGCCGACATCGCCCTGTACCGGGCCAAGGACTCAGGCCGCAATACCGCGCAGATGTACCACAACACCATGCAAAAGGCCGCCAGCGAACGCCTGCGCATGGAAACCGACCTGCGCCTGGCGCTGTCGCGCAACGAATTTCGCGTGCACTTCCAGCCCCAGATCGACGCCCGGGACAACCGCATCGTCGGCGCCGAGGCACTGGTGCGCTGGAATCACCCCGCACTGGGTGCCCAGTCACCCAGCGAGTTCATCAAGGTGCTGGAGGACAGCGGACTGATCCTGGAGGTCGGCAGCTGGATCATCGACGAAGCCTGCCGCGCATTCCAGCACCTGATGGCCGAAGGTCTGATCGACCCGCTCGACTTCAGCCTGTGCGTCAACATCAGCCCGCGCCAATTTCGCCAGAACGACTTCGTCGAACGCGTCGAACACAGCCTGCGCAGCCACGGCCTGCCCTGCTCGCTGCTGAAACTGGAAATCACCGAAGGCATCGTCATTCAGAACCTGGAAGACACCATCAGCAAGATGTGCCGCCTGAAGAAACTCGGCGTGAGCTTCGCCATGGACGATTTTGGCACCGGCTACTCGTCCCTGACCTACCTCAAGCGCCTGCCGGTCGACACCCTGAAAATCGATCAGTCCTTCATCCGCGACGCCACCACCGACCCCAACGACGCCGAAATCATCCGTGCCATCGTCGCCATGGCCCGCAGCCTGGGGTTGAAGGTGATCGCCGAAGGGGTGGAAACCCTGGAGCAGCTGGAGTTTCTGCAGGGACTGGGGTGTTATTTTTACCAAGGGTATCTGCACAGCCGGCCGTTGCCGGTGGAAGCCTTCCAAAAGCTCCTTCAATAACCGCTGAACGTGTAGGAGCTGCCGCAGGCTGCGAACTTTTGATCTTGGCCTGCCAAAAAATCAAAAGATCGCAGCCTGCGGCAGCTCCTACGGGGGAACGCGCATAAAAAAGGGCGCCAATGGCGCCCTTTTCATTGCTCGGCCTTAGTGCTGCAAAGCCGGCTTTTCCATCCCGTTGATCGGGATGCGTTTGGCTTTCGCCTCCTCCGGAATCACCCGCAGCAAATCAATGCTCAGCAACCCGTTACGCAGGTCAGCGGCCTTGATTTCGATGTGATCCGCCAGGCGGAACGACAGCTTGAAAGCACGTTGGGCGATGCCCTGGTGCAGGAAGGTCACGCCTTCGGTAGCGTCGCGTTTGCCGCCACTGATGGTCAGCACGCCCTTCTCGACTTGCAGGTCCAGGTCTTCTTCCTGGAACCCGGCTGCGGCGACCACGATGCGGTATTGGTCGTCACCGTGTTTTTCCACGTTGTAGGGCGGATAGGTGCTGCCTGGCTCATTGCGCAGGGCGGTTTCGAACAGGTCGTTAAAACGGTCGAAGCCTACCGAGGAACGGAACAGTGGGGCCAGGGAAAATGCAGTACTCATGATTCAAATCTCCTGAAAACAATCAGCAAGGTTTATGTCTCCGCGACCCGAATTCGGCATCGCGTACCCCTTAGATAGGGACCGCTGATTACATTTCAAGAGATTATCTGAAGATTTTTTTCAGGCCGCTTCGGACACCTGAAGACCCAGTAAACGCGAGACATTATCCAGCTCTGTCTCGCGGCGCAGCACCGTAAACAGCTCGATCGCTTCCGGATAATTGCGGGTCAGCATTGCCAGCCACTGCTTCAAACGCCCCGGCGATTGGCGCGCTGTCATTTGCGCCTTGGCGTGCAGCCAGAAGTCCTGGATCAACGGCAACAACTCGGCCCAGGTCATTTCGACCACCTCCTCACCCGCCCGCGCCGCCGCGATTTGCCGCGCCAGGTCCGGGCGCGAGACAAGACCGCGACCGAGCATGATGTCTTCGACGCCGCTGATTTCGCGGCAACGACGCCAGTCTTCGACATCCCAGATATCGCCGTTGGCAAACACCGGCACCTTGACCACCTCTTGCACCCGCGGGATCCACTCCCAGTGGGCCGGTGGCTTGTAGCCATCGGTCTTGGTGCGCGCATGCACGACGATATGCGCCGCGCCACCTTCGGCCAGCGCGGTGGCGCAGACCAGCGCGCCGTCGGGGCTGTCGAAGCCCAGGCGCATTTTTGCGGTCACAGGAATGTGCGCCGGCACCGCGCGGCGCACGTGCTCGACGATCTGGTTGAGCAGTTCCGGCTCCTTGAGCAATACCGCGCCACCGCGGGACTTGTTCACGGTCTTGGCCGGGCAGCCGAAGTTCAGGTCGATCACCTCGGAACCCAATTCGCAAGCGAGCGCGGCATTTTCTGCCAGGCACACAGGGTCCGAGCCGAGCAATTGCACGCGCAGCGGCACGCCAGAGGCCGTGCGCGCTCCGGTCAACAATTCAGGGCCGAACTTGTGGAAATAGGCAGGCGTGAGCAGCTGGTCGTTGATGCGGATGAACTCGGTCACACACCAATCGATACCACCGACACGAGTGAGCACGTCCCGCAGGATGTTGTCGACCAACCCCTCCATGGGCGCCAAGGCAATTTGCATGAAAAACACACTCTACGAAAAACGTGCGGCAGTTTACAGGTTTCCCCATGTAGGAGCTGCCGAAGGCTGCGATCTTTTGACTTTGATCCTTAGATCGTCCTATCGCGGCCAGAGCCTTCGGGACGGATGTCAGGCGGGGACTTGCAACGCCGGGCCATAGCCGTCGATGAACTCCGCTGGCATGCGCTTGGGCTTGCCCGTGGAGAGTTCGATACACACGAAAGTGGTCTGCGCACGCAGCAGCGTGGTGTTGTCGCTCGGGCGCTTGAGCTGGAAGTGCCGAGTCATTTTCAGGCGTTGGTCCCAGTCGACGATCCAGGTCGCCAATTGCAAGCCGTCGCCTTCGTAGGCGGCCGCCAGGTAATCGATTTCGTGCCGCACCACCGCCATTGCCCGATCCAGGCGTCGATACTCGACCAGGTCCAGGCCCAGGCGCTGGGAGTGGCGCCAGGCGCAGCGTTCGAGCCAGGTGACATACACCGCGTTATTCGCGTGCCCCAGCCCGTCGATGTCCTCGGCGCCCACTTCCAGGTCAATGATGAACGGCGTTGCCCGATCCCAGCCCATGCCCCACTCCAGTCAGATAGTCACCTGGGCAGTGTAACGGATGCTCAGGCCGATTGGCGCGATTGCAGGCTGCGGCCCGCCAGCAGTGACAGCACGCCATCAATGACTCGTGGGTCGGCCAGCACCCGCTGATGACCGCCTTCTTCAAGGCGCAGCAGACGGCTGTCGAACCAGGCCTCGTTGATCAGCTGGGACTCCTTGACCGAGACCAGACGGTCATCTTCGGCATGCACGATCAGCCCGGGCATATCGAGCTGATAGTGCGCGACATCCAGCGTCGCGGCGCGCATGCCGACGTCTTGCTCGACCTGGCGAATGAACGCCGAACGGGCCTTGGGCGGCAGGCCCACATACCGGGCAAATCCGCGCAAAACGCCGAGTATTCGCGATGGCGCGGCAATGGTCACCAGGGTTTCGGTACGCAGACCCAACTGCACTGCCAGCATCGCACTGGCGCCGCCCATGGAGTGGCCGATCACGGCTTGCAGCGGCGGCAGCTCGGCGGCGGCTTCAAGCATGGCGCGGGCGAACAGGACAACATTCGCTTCGCTGCCCGGCGAGCGCCCGTGGGCGGGACCGTCGAGGGCGACCACGGTGTAGCCGGCGTCCACCAGTGCGTTAATCATGCTGGCGAACTGGGTTGGGCGCCCTTCCCAGCCATGCATCAGCAAGACCGTCGGCCCTTTTCCCCAGCGCAGTGCCGAGAGACCGAAGCGCAAGGTGATGCGCTCCGACCTGGCCAGCAAGGGCAGCTCCCAATCCCGCGGGGGCAGCTCTCGCGGAGTCATGAACGCCAGTCGCATCCTGCTTGCGACCAGTTGAGGGGCAAACCAGCCCAAAGTGCCGTTGACGCCACGAACCCACTTTAACCCGCTCATCGCTCTCACTCCCCAGGCCCAGGCCTTCAGGTCATAGCACCGCCGATTTGGCGGCGCGCAACAGTCGATCGGATAACTCTCCTGGCCCCAGCGCCCGCGCCAGTGCCAGGCCACCCACCATCAAGGCCATGTCGGCCAGGGCCTTGTCGGTTTCTTCCGGGCTGGCCGCCAACTGCGCGACCATCATTTCCACGTGCTCATTCAAGGCCACCCGAAACTCATCGGGCAGCCGGCCCAACTCGCCGACAGACGCCGGGATTGGGCACGCGGAGTCAGACGAATCGCGGTGCTTGCGTGACAGGTAGAACGCGGCCACCAGGGCGCGGCGCTCTTCGCCGGTCAGTTCGGCGTCCATGTCGGCGATCAGGCCACGACGGTGACCCAGCAACTGCTTGAACGCTTCCAGCATCATTGCGTCCTTGCTTTCGAAGTGCGCATAGAAGCCGCCAACCGTCAGGCCGGCTGCGCCCATCACTTCGCCCACGCTCGGTTCGGCCGGGCCGCGCTGGATCAGCGCTGCACTGGCGGCCTTGAGAATGCGTTCGCGGGTTTGAGCTTTTTTATCGTTCATCGTTGCCTCCGAATATTACGACTAGAATATTATTCTCATAATAATTTTCCGCAAGTCGTGGATGTGACCGCTGGTCTGAAGATCAGTTTGAGGTAGAGAGGGGGATTTGGCCAAACGCCAGACAAACAAAAGGGCCATTCAATAATTGAATGACCCTTATAAAATCCCGCAGAGCGGGTAATCGTGGCGTCCCCTAGGGGACTCGAACCCCTGTTACCGCCGTGAAAGGGCGGTGTCCTAGGCCACTAGACGAAGGGGACGCAAAACCTTCTATACAACTGATCAGTGCTGAGTACTGATCGATTCAAGGCCGGTGTGGCCAGACCTTGAACTGTAAAATTGGTGGAGCTTAGCGGGATCGAACCGCTGACCTCCTGCATGCCATGCAGGCGCTCTCCCAGCTGAGCTAAAGCCCCGGATTTTTCGCCTCGCGGCGGAGTGACGTCTTGCAACATCACTTCTGTAAAACTGGCGTCCCCTAGGGGACTCGAACCCCTGTTACCGCCGTGAAAGGGCGGTGTCCTAGGCCACTAGACGAAGGGGACGTAAACCCTTCTATACAACAGATCAACGCTGAGTGTTGATCGCTCCAAGGCCGGTGTGGCCAGACCCTGAAGTGTAAATTGGTGGAGCTAGACGGGATCGAACCGTCGACCTCTTGCATGCCATGCAAGCGCTCTCCCAGCTGAGCTATAGCCCCTCATCGCTGAGGACGGGGCGAATCTTAATGGCGGATCGAAAGGCTGTCAAACTTATTTTTAAAATATTTCAAAGTTTTTTGCCGGGATAACAATCACTTACCGCTCCCCCCCATAAAATGGGGGTACTGGCAACAGCCAGATCAAAAGATCGTCCGATCGCGGCCCGAGCCTTCGGCAGCTCCTACGGGATGAACTGACCCCCAAATGTTGGACGGTCTTTGTTGCTAGCCAGCGGACTGTGTTCTGTATTCCACAGGGCTCATTCC
>NZ_JBEOPS010000023.1:0-121394 GCF_040310305.1 Pseudomonas sp. HY13-MNA-CIBAN-0226 | reverse complement strand
AATGGGTGGCCGGATCACCGTGGAATAGGTGGCCGGATGTTCATGGAATCAGTGGCCGGATAGCCGTGGAATACGCAACGTAAAAAACAGCACTGAATACGAGAAGGTTGCCCAGCAGGTCTACCAAGCGATTCTAGCCAATGACGAGGTTGAGACGATTGAGGTGCTACACAACGTCCAGATCACCGGGCGTTCAGGCGTGGCTCACCAGATCGACGTTTACTGGCGTTACCTGAAAGACGGCACAGAGCATCAGGTGCTGGTGGAGTGCAAATACTACCAATCGACTATCGATCTCATCCATGCCCGAAACCTTCTAGGATTGCTCACCGACATTCCTAACAGCCAAGGCGTTTTGCTCACCACAGTGGGCTTTCAGCGAGGCGTAGTGAACCTATGCAACTTCTACGGGATAAGCCTCAAGCGGCTTCGCAATCCCCAAGGCTCTGACTGGGATGGATACATACAGAAGATTAAGATCGAAGGCACCCTTAACCGAACTGAGTATGTCGATTTCGCGCTGAAAATCGATGGTAAGGATGAAGAGTCAATCGACACCATGGCAGGTGAAAACAGTGTGTCCGTGAACACCTTAGAAGCACTTTTCCAAGACGGCACAGATTCACCTGTATCAGCAGTCACATGGCTCGACCGCAACGTACCCTTCGATGAAACACAGATCAGCACGCCTTTGACCACCACTCTCACACCACCAAATACCTTCATCGTTTTGCCATCAAGGAAACGAGTCAAAATCCACAGCCTTGACGTTCACTACGTGCATTCGAGCAGGACGTTCAATCTTGGCTTTGACGCGATGGATCTGGTCAGGGGCGTGCTGGAAGACTTCAACACCAAAGCCATCGATCACACCCTTCACCACTGACAGACAGCAAAAAGCCGACTGCAATGGTCGGCTTGTGGATTCCTGTGAATCAGTTTGTGTAGGTGCAGGTAAAGCCCTTGTAAGCGACTCTGTGAGTAGTCACACCACTAGTAGCGCCTTCAACCTCTGTGCTGGATTTCTCTTCCTGAACGCAGTGGATTCCCGGCAATTCAACAGATGCTTGGTCAGCGAAATTATCTTCAAGGAACAATTCAGTTTCTGACAGCTTTTGCATTTTGCTCATTTCAGCGTCATATGCATTTTCAGCAGGGCTAGCAGCGAATGAGTGAGAAGCGATTAAACTCAAAGATAAAGCGGCGATTATTTTAGTGAAGTTTTTCATGATTTATATTATTTGGTTTATATACTAATTATAGCATTTCGCCCAATGAATTAAGGGACTTAACAGAAAACAATCGAAAAAAAGCCAACTATTTTCTGGCTAATTCTTCTGAATTTGAATCACTTATTTACAGTTATTGGAGCTGGTTCAGGAGCGGCATAAACCGTTACGCCCGTTTCTGGATTTTCGGAAACCACATAGCTTTGTACTGATGATTCTTTTTGTTCAGCAGGAGACAGTGCTGAGAAATCTGGTCCTTGTTTTGAGTCTGGTGTTTTTACTTCTTCGGTTGCAGGTGCTGGATAGGACTGAAAGCTTGTTTCGAATACTTCCGCAAAAGCGTTTATAGAGAGCATTGAAACGAAAAGGGAAATTGCTATTTTTGATTTGTTCATAATTTAAATGGTTAGCTATTCTCCAATTATACCACTTTCATTTTTAAATCCAGAGTTTAAGGGAAATAAAAAACCGGCGTGGGTAGCCGGTAATTTTTTGTTGCACAGATTATTTCGTGTAGCTAGCCAACTTCAAATCAGCCGCCTGTTTGATCAAAGCTTTCACAGCCGGGTCAGTTTCCTTTAATGCTATTTCTTGAAAAGTGTTGAATTCAGCAATCGCATTTTCGTTTGCTTTTGCTTTTGCTTTTGCTTTTGCTTTGAATTCAGCAGCTACCTTAACAGCACCTGCCACAACATTTGAATCGACTGGATTATTTTTAAGAACTGCAAATTCTACGGGAGAAATCTCAACACCAAACAAACTGCTAGAGTCTCTGAAACTTGAATATTCATAAAACAAATTATTTTGCACCACTCTCTCTCTAGCCTTAACCGATTCAATATACTTACTAACCTCAATATCCTTCAGTGCATACGCGCTCAAAAATCCTTGCTTAGAAATAAAAACTAATTTCTCAGTGATCGAACCATCTGGCAAAGCAATAAACTCTTCAATTGAATATCACCTCTAGCACCGGAAAATATTTGTGCAGCAGCCGCAACGTTAACAGCATCATAGCTCACGTTATCTGTCGAATCTTTTAAGTCACTTGTATGAACTACGAATTCAATCTGATTTTTTATAGCTTCAGCTTTTCCACTATCAGGTCTATGGATACCGAATATTCCTTGGTAAGCATCAGCAGAGGATTTTTCGGAATCGGTATCAGAGGAAGTTGCAGCGAAAGCAGATGAAGAGATTGCGATTGCAAGAATGGATAAAGCAGTTTTTGTAATTTTCATTTTAGTAATGGTTTGTTATACCACCAATTATACCATACAGCACTAACCAAATTTGAGGTTAAGCGCAAATCATTTTCAATCAGTGAACCTTTCAATATTTCGGCAAGAGATTTAAAAATGTGTACAGTCAAAATTTTATGAACGTAAAAAACCGACTTCAAAAAGTCGGCTTCTATTTAGAAAGCATGTTTGATGATTAGCCAAAGAGGCTGCATGATTCCTAGAGTGATGAAACCCCACTTCAACAGAAACTTAAAACCCGTGAAGGCAAGCTTGAAGGATTTCTTGGTAAGCCAGACAACCATCAGCTTGCGCTCAGCGTACCATTTGCTTTCTATCAACAGAAAATATTTAGGCTTTAAGAATTTGTATACATCTATGAAGAACCATACCAACACAGCTTCAAAAATCACTTTGCCTGTGATAGGCATATGATTGTAGCTATAGTAAAGATCATGATTGTAAATCACGAAAGCAATTTGCCAGAGCATGATGGAAGCGGCGATTGCCAATACAACCTTAAAGCGTTTCGCATAAGCGAATAATTTGGATTCTTTTTTCATTTCTATATTATTTGGTTATGCTCAAATTATACCAAATCCCTAACGCCAAATTTACCCTTAGCGAAAGTATTTTCGTTTCAAATGATATAATTAGCAAAACAAATCAAAACATCATGGCTAACAAGCACGCTGACATAAATGACCAGTATCACAGAAAGCATTTCCAAAAAATATTAAATCCTGACCACGACGAACGCACCAAGAAAGGCGCTCGATATACACCCATTACAGAAGAGGAATTGAGAATCAAGGTTAACGAAATGACTGGCTACTCATTCGAAGACATTCAAACATTAGAAAAGGATTTTGGATGGACTTTACTCGACATTTTGCAAATGCACAGCGGAAACAAAGAAGTGATCCATACTGAAATAGAACCAGACAATCTATTACGAAGCATGAATAGATTATTCTAACAAAAGCCGACGCATATCGGCTTCACTTGTTATGGTGCAGGCTGGAAATCAGCTCGACCAATCAAGGCAATAAGATGTTCATTGACTCTGAAGGCATCACTATAATACTCAAGCCCCTCATCCATTTCATAAACCTTATGCGTGACCTCATGCAACAGTACGTTAAGCATGTCATTGAAAACTGAATTATCAGCTAAGGTGTTCACAGCATCTGCAGATTTGAATTTTTCATTCAGTTGCTTGACTGTCTCAGGAAAAAGATAGTTAGTACCTTCGCGCAGACGTTGTGCTTCAAAATAGACGAAGGCAAGCATCTGAATTCCTTTTATGTCGCTGTGTACCGTAATTGCGTGTTTAGTTTTCGACAAATGGTAACGCTTAATCAAAGCCTCACGGACAAATCTAGAGTCTGAATTAAATTCTCGAACATCTATCAGTGGATTATTTGTAAATCTCAATATCATATTGGCAATAGAAAGGCATGGCTCGATAAAATTCTTCAGGCTATAGATATTGATACCATACTCATCTTTTAAAAACCTCACGTCGCCTTCTTGCGCGGACTTGGTAGGCTCAATCATAAAGATATAGTAAGCAAGAACAATCAATAGCAAAATAATTTCTTGGGGTTCTTCTTCATCGAAATGCGATTGGTATAGATATGCTCTGAGCCGTTTCAGCTTGGCAAGCATTTCTCCAATCTGATTTGATCCATCGCCATTTTCGTCATAGGTAGGTGACACAGTGAACGAGCAATGGTGTGGACTGTTCTCGGGGAAAATCGCGCTGTAGAGGCTCGAAGGGTCGCGGAAGGTGAAGGCGTTTTTATGGAGCGCTACAAGCTCCTGCAGTTGGTCAGAGAAGAGCTTGCGATGGTTTATGTACCGTTCGAAGGTCAAGGTGGCCATCTGAGCTTTCGTGACTTCCTGCATGTCATGATTCTGCTTCCCAAGGAACAGAAGCGTACCAACCGTTGCACCAGCACCTACGATGGTAAAGACACCACTTAGCAGAGATCCAAAGCTACTCCAAGCGGTATGGTCGGATGAGATTGGTCCGACATTCCACCAATACAAGCCGAAGACAATGAGCGCGAACGCACCGAGGACGATCCCGAAGGACCATAGGATTTGCTTCAAGCTCACAGGGGCATCCCTTCCAAAATTCGAGTGGTGGCATCCTACCAGCAGGACCAATCACCTACACCTCTCACACGTCATCACAGGCGGTTGAAGAACCTGGAGTTCACTGCCAAGCAGATCGCCGGCACGTAAAAAAGCCAGACGATCGATCTGGCTTTATCCCTCCTACCCAGCTCACATGAAGCGTTTCAATTCTTGGACTGCCTTGGCTCTCATCGCGTTGATGGGACCGTTCAGGAATGCCAACACGACGACCAGAGCAATGACCACGTACACCACATTCACGGCAAAGATGTTGAGCGTGTCCATCACTACGTAGGCAACCATGAATGTTGCCGCTGACCGAAAACTGACCCAGTAAAGGCTGTTCTGCCGACTGAAAACTGACCCAGGTGTTCAACTGCTTCTGCTCACTTTTTGAGCAGGAGAACACAGGGTGATCAGCATGGAAATGTTGGGAAAAATCCGGCGGATGTACTTCCGCGACAAACTCTCGCTGCATCAGATAGCCAAGCGTACCGGGCTGTCGAGAAACACCATCCGAAAATGGGTCAGAGCGCCCGAAGCCACTCAACCGGCGTACCAGCGGTGCGCAATCTTCAACAAGCTCAGCCCATTCCACGAGACGCTGGAACAGGCGCTCAAGGCCGATTCGTTCCGGGCAAAGCACAATCGCAGGAGCGCCAAAACGCTTTTCGAGCAGATCAAGGCCGAAGGTTACGACGGCGGCTACAGCCAGCTCACGGCGTTTGTGCGCTCTTGGCGAGGCGAGCAAGGCAAGTCTTTACGCGCTTTCGTACCGTTGACGTTTGCTCTCGGTGAAGCCTTTCAATTTGACTGGAGCGAAGAGGGTCTGCTGATCGGTGGTCTGTTTCGACGCATCCAGGTCTCCCACATGAAGCTGTGCGCCAGTCGCGCATTCTGGTTGGTTGCCTATCCCAGCCAAGGCCACGAGATGCTGTTCGATGCCCATACTCGCTCGTTTGGCGCATTAGGCGGAGTGCCGCGTCGCGGCATTTACGACAACATGAAAACGGCTGTCGACAAGGTCAGCAAAGGCAAGGGCCGCACGGTCAATGCCCGTTTTGCCGTGATGTGCGCGCACTACCTGTTCGATCCGGATTTCTGCAACGTAGCCTCTGGTTGGGAAAAGGGTATTGTCGAGAAGAACGTTCAAGATAGTCGACGGCGCATTTGGCTTGACGCTCAAAACTGCATGTTTCACACCTTCGAGGAACTGAATGCCTGGCTCGGCCAACGCTGTCGTGCGCTTTGGGGGGAGCTGCTGCATCCGCAGTACAACGGGCTGACGGTGGCGGACGTTTTGGAGCTGGAGCAGGCCGAAATGATGCCGATGCCGACGGTCTTTGATGGCTACGTCGAGCGCACCGTGCGGGTCTCCAGCAACTGCCTGATCAGCGTGGCGCGAAATCGCTATTCGGTGCCGTGTGAGCGAGTCGGCCAGTGGGTCAGCAGCCGTCTTTACCCATCCCGGATCGTGGTCATCGCCGATGAAACGATGATTGCCAGCCACGAGCGCCTCTTTGATAGAGATCAGGTCAGCTTTGACTGGCAGCATTACATCCCACTTATTGAGCGCAAGCCGGGGGCCCTTCGCAATGGCGCGCCGTTTGCCGATCTGCCCAATCCGTTGCGGCTTCTAAAACGGGGCCTGAGACGTCACAGCAACGGTGATCGAGTCATGACGCAGGTGCTCGCTGCCGTGCCCATCGCCGGTCTCGACCCGGTGCTGGTAGCGGTAGAGCTGGTGCTTGAGTCGGGAAGTCTGAGCGCCGATCACATCTTAAATGTTCTCGCCCGGCTCACCGCTACTGCACCGCCACCTTCCGTAGAAACCAGCCTGCCACTCAAGGTGGCTCCCATTGCCAACACGGCCCGATATGACCAACTCCGTACAACCGATGAGGAGAGCCGCAATGCGTGACTTGATGGCAGAACTTAAAGAACTGCGTCTGCATGGCATGGCGCAGGCTTGGGAAGAGTTGGCGGCCCAGGGAGAAGCTTCGACGGCATCCTCGAAATGGCTGCTTGAACATCTGCTCCAGCAGGAGCAGGCAGATCGCGCGGTGCGCTCTGTGAATCATCAGATGAACATGGCAAAGCTCCCCATGCACCGTGATTTAGCGGGCTTTAACTTCAGCGCGTCCAGCGCTGATGCCCGTCTGGTCAAGGAGTTATCCAGCCTTGAATTTACAGAGACTGCGCAAAATGTAGTGTTCATCGGTGGGCCTGGAACCGGAAAAACACACCTGGCCAGTGCCTTGGCCGTGTCTGGAATCACTACTCATAACAAACGAGTACGGTTCTTCTCCACGGTGGATCTCGTCAATCTGCTGGAGCGTGAAAAGCACGATGGCAAGGCAGGCCGAATTGCCCAAGGACTGCTTCGAACAGACCTGGCGATACTTGATGAACTTGGGTATTTGCCCTTCAGCCAGAGCGGCGGCGCGCTGTTATTTCACCTGTTGTCAAAACTGTACGAACACACCAGCGTGGTCATCACCACCAACCTCAGCTTCTCGGAATGGTCGAGTGTGTTTGGCGACGCCAAGATGACCACCGCGTTGCTGGATCGGCTGACACACCACTGCCACATCGTCGAAACGGGCAACGAGTCCTACCGCCTGCAACACAGCACCTTGGCCGCCCAGACAAAGATCAAGTCGCGTGAGCGAAAGCGCAAAGACGGAGATGATATCGAGGACGATGAGCCGTTTTGATCTGCACCATAAATGCCCTGCTGCATGCCTACATGCAACAGGGCTTGATGCGTCGTCAACCGGAACACTGCTGCTAAGCTTATCCACAATTGCTGGGTGTAAAAATCAGCAATCCGTCCTGGGTCATTTTTCAATCGGCAGGGTGGGTCAGTTTTCAATCAGCGCCAACAATTCAAAAGTCTCAACATTGTCAATTGCGGCGTACTCAACTGTGAATTCACCTTCTTTTTCTAATCCAAGGGCATTCACGAACGTCTAGCTCATCATTTTCGAGTCATTCGCGTACTCGAAAAACTCTCGAAGCAATGCATGGTTCTGCTTGTAAGCTTCAGCCTTGTCCAATTCGCTCATAGCCAACATCTTCAACCTAGAATTTCGTCCCGGAAAGCAGGGCTTTCGATAACCCAACCTTCGCCGGCATGCGTATCAATCCTTCGTAGTAGCGCTCTGTGATGCGTTCTAACCCATTTTCGACTTCTACCCTACCCGCTTTGGCACTGGCATGGCAAAGCGCCTTGAAACGTCTCAAAACACTCCAAATCGGAGTGGGCTTCACTTGTGGCGGTTGCTTTGACCGGGCAAGCCAAGGACATGGCTCGATTGGTCAAATTTTGAGCAAAAAAAAGCCCCAATCCGCAGATCAGGGCTATTTTATTTTGGTACAAAGCGTTGGTACAAAACGCTTTTTTTGAGCCCTCGTAAGTGCTTGATTTACAAGGGTTTCCGACGTATGGCGGAGAGATAGGGATTCGAACCCGATCGGACGAAACCGCCGACCGCTACAGCCCACTATTAATGGGACTAATGCCTCGTTTGAAAGGCCTGCAACGGCCTGTAACGGTCTGCGATTTGCCCTAAATTTGCCCTAAAATCATCCCCGCCACTATGCTAACCACAACACATTTGGGTATCCACGGCCTCCTTGATCGGCGGTGGTTCCCTCACTGATCCCAACGCATCACGATGCAAAAAATATCTTGTTTGAGCGGTTTGCTACAGCTAGGTCGCCGTCAAAGGCTACCGCCCCTGCAAGCTTGCGCGGTGATTTTGATCGGGTAGACACTCGGGCGCGCGGTAGTTCAAGGCCTCACCTAGGCAGATGAGGCCTCTATACGGTCTGCCGCTTCCGAGGGAAAGCCAGCTGGATATTCAGGAAAGCTGTACATGAACCCATGCTCAGACGGCGCTTGCTTGGCTGGCACTGACAGTGCTCACTGGAGATGTCCAAATCAAGGATGCAATCGGTCAGTCATGGGTGTAGCGCATTCAGTCCCTAGCAGCATGGGGATCGCTCGAGTGGCATGTGATATACGCACCTTTAGCGTGTACAATTGACCAATTTGGGTTTACGCCCCGCTACGTTTGAAATGAAGGGCCATATGGAATTCCACGACATCTTGCATGGGCTCATGAGGTTTTCAGATGAAAACCTAACTTCGTTACTCGCCGATCTCATCGATAGCCCGGAGATTCACCGGCTACGAAACATGCGTCAAATGAATTTTGATGTGCCTCTTATCCAAGAACTCGGAAGATCTAGACGCCTCCCCCACTCGATTGGGGTCACTTATCTTGCTGTCGAATTAGCACACAAAAGCAATCTAAGTTTAGATGCAACAAAGGCACTACTCGCCGCGGCAATTTTACATGATGCAGCCATTCCACCGTATGGCCATCTTGTGGAATCCGAACTCAAACGTGTCGCCCCTAACTTTAATCACGAGGAAACGCTGTCAGCTTTAATTAGCGGAGTGCTCAGCAAAGATAATGCATATCAAGAAATTGTTCCAGGTAAGCAGTTGCAACTTGAGAAGATTTTGCGCGAACACAACGTCAATCAAGATGCGGTAATTAATCTAGTTTGTCCAAAACCCGGTTTCCACAGCGCTGTATCTGCGGACATTGATATCGATAACATCGACAACGTCCACCGAATGGCAGCGATGCTTGGATGGGACAAGGCTAGAGAAAATATAATCGAACTGCGCAAATGCATGAAGTTGAACGAAAAATCTGGACTTATCTTTAGCGAAGCAGCTATTGCTCCGCTAAAAAAATGGATAGATTTCAGGCAGCGCATATATACAATGATAATTGCACACCCAGAGTGCATTCCATACAACGCGCTCCAAACGGATTTAGTTCGTCGAGCAGTTGAGAATGAAGTTATTACACTTGAAAATTGGTATATGACTGAACCGGAGTTTGAGGAGAAACTTCGCAAGCACCCGAGCACCGCAACTTTGGCACAGCAGCTTATTTCCGGATGCGAATATCACCTTATAGATTACGTATGGTTTAAAAACTTTCATACTTCCAAAAAACTCAAGAATGCAGAGATTGCTGAATACATCTCACATCGTGTAGATGTACCATTCAATGATCCGACCTATTTCGTATGGAATGAAAAAGGTCTAATTTGCCGTGAAATCAAGGTCGCTCTTGACAATGACAAGGGAACAGTCATTCTCGGCGAAAACTCTACCAGCTGTATGATTTCGCTGATTAAGAAGACGCCAGGCAAACCTAAGATGTTATTGCCAGATATAATCGAATGGAGAAAAAAGGTTACGACTGCATTCTGTGACCTTTTTGAAGTCGATATTTTTGAAGCTGAATTCCCGGAAACATATAAAGGAAGCTTCTACGCCGAAACGGATGAATTCCCATTTGAACTTAACTGAGCATCTAGAAAATATAGATTGGTCTTTCCCAAATCTCAGCAATTCGGGAATCCACTCACTCCATTGGTATCCAGCAACCTATATTGCGGCGATTCCCGGCACGCTAATTCCTGCTTTTACGCAAAAAGGAGATACTGTTTTAGATCCTTTTAACGGATCCGGAACCACGGGGGTAGAGGCAGTCAGACTAGGTAGAAACTTTATTGGGATAGATACAAACCCAATTGCGTTGCTTATGAGCGAAGCAAAGCTTTACTTTCCTGATCCAAAAAGTCTTCGAACGCAAATTGACGTTATTATCAGCGAATCGGAAAATCTTTTTGGGACAAAACTAGCAGAACCTCATCCTCACGAGGAGGAACTGCGTGCCTGGTACCATCCAGACACACTTTTCATATTAAATCGATTATTAGCCTCCATCCTTGAGACTAAAAATCTGCAACTAAAAAAATGTTTGCTTGCGATTTTCTCCGGAATATTAAAAAACACTTCTTCACAGGGGCGTCATTGGGGATGGGTTTGCGATAACGTAAAACCAAAACCTTCCGAAATAGTTCCAAAAGATGCATTATTAACGTTTCGCAATGCTACTAATGAATATCTGAAATTAACTGAGCTTTCTCATAAAGCTGTTCAAGTTCACGTAGGCAAGGAAACGAGAAAACAAACTCGATCTCGCTACAAACTGCTTGCCGGAGACTGTGTCGCGAACATGGAGTCTATTCCGAACGATCACGTTGACTTTATTATGACTTCCCCGCCTTACTACGGTGTAGCCGATTATGTAAAGTCACAGCGACTCAGTTATTTGTGGTTCGACAAAGACGAGCTTGCTGCTGAACGACTGGGCTTTAGAGACTTTGAGAAGCTTCGCTCAGCCGAGTCAGGGGCCAGATCAAATCGTTCAAGGAAAAATAGTCATGAATTATACATGAGCTTTATGGCTAGTTTTTTCAAACAGAGCTTTCGCATACTTAAAAATGGCTCATCTATGGCATTAGTCGTGGGTGAATCGCAGGCAAGAGCCTCCACTACTGATGAATTAATATTTTCGGCTATAAATCAGGGATTCACTCTCGCGCTAAGGAAAGAAAGAAACATAAAAATAAGTCGCAGGCGTTTAATGGCAAAAGTTAAATGCGAAGACATTCTTATATTTATAAAAGATTAGGATCCGAGGGAGTGGAGTATGAACGAAGAAGATTTTGAGATGATCGAACCTGGCGTTCTCAAATATAAAAAAAATGAGAAAGGACCAAGTGAGACGATATATCAAGGCACCAAATATTTCAGATTCATGGATTATTTTTACACTCATACTGAGCACCTCGACGAGCTGAAGCCAATCGAAGTCAGTAACCTATGTCGCGCTCGTGCCCAATTCCCCGAATTAATAAGCCGCGCGAATGGTGAAGTTCGCTCTTTATTTGAATCGCTAGCGATTAAAATCGCCCCCTCCAGCCTTCTAGAAATCGGAGCAGGCGAAAACCCCGTATTTACAGTCAATGCTGCGCAGGGAATGCATTACGTCCTATCGGATGCAGATGAAGTAGTAGTAAAATCCCATTCAAGCAACGATCTTGACTGTTATATCTTCTCTGAAACTGCATGCACTCTTCCTTATGAAGAAGGCTATTTCGAGATGGTGATTGCGGTATTTGTGCTGCACTTCCCGTTTTATAAAGCGCAACTAACCGAACTAAGTAGGGCCTTAAAAACAACGGGAGTTATTGTCGCCAACGTATATCGGCGCAGCACCGCTGCGAGAGAAAAACTCGCGTCAGACATACAAGATTGTGGATTCAAGATACTCAGAATCCATGATTCAGTTGGTTTATGTCTAAATCACGAGTATTGGATACTTGGAAAAAGCGATGCGCAGATGGAGTCCTGCGCAAACACTTTAAAACAACTGCTAGGCCTTACTTAGGAGTAAGAACTCCATTTTTTCAGAGTCTGATCAATTTTTTGCTTTAGACTCTCAAAACCTCCATCATTTAAAATCACTTCATCCGCTCTTAACACAAGCTCAGGAACATCTAGCTCACTTCTCGACAGTACTAGACTATCAAACGCATCACGAGAAATACCCACATCCTTCAATTCTGTCCGTTCTCTAACCGTTCTTTCAAAGCGAACATTCGGATCTGCCGTGACACCCAAAAGCTTAAAACCCGCAACTTCAGAGTACCGCTTTATCTCCTCTGGATAACGAATACCATCGACAACTATCCGCCCCAAGTGAAGATTGTCGAGGCGATACTTGGCGATAATGTCGTTACCCAGAACTTTAAAAATCGAATTACCCAACCTTCCCAAATTTGCCCGATTAGACGGTATTCCCATACCGTCTAATATTTCTCTAAGCACGTCAGAGTTGGACGCGGTAATATACCCGTATTTCTCAACCAGATATTTTGTAACCGTAGTTTTACCGGCTCTAATAGGCCCTACTAAGCCAATTATTTGAGGAAGCTCGGCGGCCATATCAACACCATCATCGAATAAATATAAACAGCAGCCAGGAAAACCATCATTACCGCCGCCTTAGTTGAAGGCGGATGGTCACGCTTTGTATTTTTGCGACTATCTTCGCCTGGAAAAAACTTGATCGCGAAGTATTCGAGTTGTTTACCCAACGCGAAAAACAAAAGAAGGGCAATTAGCGATATATCGCCCCAAAGCGCTTCGTATGGAGTACCGGCAGATGGTGCAGCTCGGCTAACCATCCAAGCAGCGAAAACACAAAGCAATGAGATAGAGCAGTATGTCAAAAGCCCTTGAATGAAAGAGTAAAACCTTTCGCGAACAAGAACAGGATGAGGCGTACGTGGACTATAGATAACATCTACAATCACATCCCAGACAAAGAAGACGGAAAACACCCACATCATTTGGAGTGCTTCAGGACGAGCAGATGCCACTCCGACATATGCAGAGATATTTTTATCCTTCATATATTCTGTAAAATTTTGCTCCATTGTTTTCGCAATAGCAAAATACAGGACAACAAGGAAGACCTCGATTAATAAAAGTACAAATTCCTTGGAAAAAATATGTGTAATCTCAGTCTTATGGCCGGCAGCTTGAGACTTAGACCACATTACCCAGCTCATCGACACCATAAGCAACGCCAGAAAAGAGTGCGTAAGCGATGCAAAAAGCATCCCATTGCCGGAGATTAAATTTTCCCACATCTTCGATGGACTAGAGGCCAAATCCCAACCACCGGTGATTACAAATAATAGCTCAGCTATTTGCTGAGCTATAGTCGCTGCGACCAGGGCAAACAACATTGCAATAAATGTTCGCCTAAGTTCATTCTGACTAGTACCATTACTCAAGTTTGCATTACCGCTTTGAGCCGAATTGCTCATGGACATTCCTTTGAGTTATCTAGGATTAAACAAATAGCTGTAGGCTTGCTACTGTATCGAGCCGCCATGCAGTGTTCTCATCGAAACTAATGCATCCAATACGGTTCCGACGGTAGGCAATGCTACTCTCACACTACCGTATACTGATCTTCTTTGCGAACGCGATTAGCCCGTAAGCCCCGTATTCACTGGTTGCCGCTCACGCACGGTGCCTGCCCTCCCATCCTGGCTACGCCTTCTAAAATAATCCTCCTTAGGATACCGGATCCCAATTCATGATCACCAGTTCTTCACTGATCTCGGTTTTTCCTTGCCGCTGATTGGTGTTGCTGTAGCGGATGTTCAGTGTCTCGAAGTGGAAGCCTTCGAATACGCGGCGGATATCAGGGTGATCGTTGATGCTGACCATCACTTTGCCTTTGCAGCGGAGCATGAAGTCAGCCATTCGCTCGTAGTTCTCGAACGGAAAGTCCACCCCATAACCAGCGGTCTGCCAATAGGGCGGGTCCATGTGGAAGGTATGGGCACGGTTGTAGCGTTCTGCGCATTCAAGCCAAGGGAGATTTTCAACGTAGGTGCCAGACAGGCGCTGCCAAGCGGTTTAGAGGTTTTCCTCGATCCGCAGCAGATTGATGGTCGGTCCGGTGGTCGCCGTACCAAACGTCTGCCCGGTGACCTTGCCGGCGAAGGCATGGTGCTGCGGTTAGAAGAATCGGGCGGCGCGCTGCATGTACGTAAGGGTTTAGGGGCGGGACATCTTCTGCCACTCGAACACCTTGCGCGAACTGAGCCCCCATTTTGAACCGGCGCACGAATCCAGGTGGTTCTGCACGACGCGGTACAGCGTGACCAGATCGCCGTTGATGTCGTTGAGGTCTTAAACAGGTGCCAGGCTCATCGCGCTTTGTGCACGATGCAAGAGCCTTAGCTGGACT
Organism: Pseudomonas sp. HY13-MNA-CIBAN-0226; assembly: GCF_040310305.1. NCBI lineage: Bacteria > Pseudomonadati > Pseudomonadota > Gammaproteobacteria > Pseudomonadales > Pseudomonadaceae > Pseudomonas > Pseudomonas sp. HY13-MNA-CIBAN-0226. The sequence continues at coordinate 107,066 of NZ_JBEOPS010000023.1, read as the reverse complement.
GGGACGCTCTGCATGGACGGCGGCTGGGTTGGATGTTGACGCATCCACTCAGGCCGCTCTTTTTTCAATTCGGTGTTGAGACTGCTTTGGCGTAGGCCTGACAGGCGGCTAGCGCGATCAGTCCTTGGTCACCGGCATCGGTGATGCCGATAATTCGTTGAGCATGCGCTGGGTCAAGTTGGGCTCTTGTGGCTCCATGAACCACGCTGCCGGTGGTGGAGGTGGCTGGCATTGAGCAGCCACTGGCTGAATCCGAGGTGGCGAGGATGACTGACAGCCGCAGGTCAGCAGTAGCAAGACGATCACGCAAGCGTGCTTGGTCGAGTCGTGCATTCGATAGCTCCAGGATGTAGGTTTGGTCGGATTGGGCCAGGGTCTTTTCTAAAGCCAACCGCTTGGCCTGATCGGCGCTGATCTGAGCTGCAGCCGCATTACTGATAGCGGTGAGATCGGCCTGATGCTGATTCGCCTGGTCAGCCATCTGCTTGCCATAGCGCCACTCCTGCACCTGCCACACACCCACCGCAGTGCCGGCTATCACAACAACGAGTAGCGCCAACAGCCCGAGCAGCTTCTGCGGGGGCGACATCATGCCAGCACCCCACGCGCCGCTACGTACTGGGCTCGCAGGTCCTCAATTTTATGTTCGCGCTGGTTGTAACCAGCATCCGGCAGACTCGCCCAGATGTTCCGGCACTTGGACACGGCCAACACGAAGCGACCAGCCTTTACATCTTCCAAGGCCCGGCATTCCCGGATGTGCCTGATCGCCAGTCGGTCCTGGCTAAGCGGACCAAAGTCAGGAAGCTTGAGCAGGTCGCGATAGTGCGGCCAGTCCCGCAACATTTGCTGGTACCGGCCGGAGGCGTTCGAGGTGAGACCTTTGCTGTTGATGACCTTGGACGTGCGGCCACCGGCGAACGGGTGGGTCCTGTAGTCGGTAAACAGCTCAAGCTTGCCGTCGATGCCGGTCACTATGACGTTGTAGCCCTCATCCGAGCGCTTCAAGTAATCGCTTCCTAACTCGGACCAGGCGAGCATGTCGAGGAACGCCAAGACGTTTCGACCGCCCGCGGATGACTCTGAAATACGCGGCATACTTTTCTCCAGACAAAAAAATACCGCTCAAGAGCGGCGCGTGGATCTACGTGGCTGGGTTGAAAAAAACTGTGCTCAAAGCTCCAGTACTTTGACCTCCTTGGTTTTTTTCGCTTTCTTGCCAGGGGCCTTGGCCTTGCCCTTCTTGCCGGCATTGCACTCGACAGTGGTGCTCCAGCCCGATTGGGTGAAGACCTGTTCGACCGAATCCACGAGGTAGTCGCCATCAAGGCCTGGCTTGAAGTCCATCGCCATGATTTGTCGCTCGGCAAATAGATCCGTGCGACCCACCATCTCCAGCCGCACCTCAGCAGTCGAGCGGTTGAACGCCGCGAGTCGTGCCTTGGCGGCTTGTTCGGCTGCAGACTTGCTAGGGTGGATGTGACGATCGGTGTGGACAGGTGGCAAACCGCTCGGCGCGTCATCGTTGTCCAGGGTCAGGTTGACCAGCTCGCCGGTCCTCTTGTCCTGGTACCTGGCCTTCACCGCCTTTTGCGTACCGCCGTCGTCGAAGGAGAATTTCCAGCGGCTGACTTCGCTTTTGCGGATCGTGACCACGGGCAGATTTTTTCCACTGGCGCTCAGCCCACTTTGCCGAGGCAAAACCAGTAGCTTGTTGTCAGCGACTTTGGCAGTGCAGTCATAGGCCTTGGACAAGCGAGTGATGAAATTGAAGTCAGATTCACTTAACTGATCGGCACGGAGCACGACCGTTTGCACCGGACACTCAGGCTGCCAGCCGTTACGAGCGGCAATGTCGCTGACAATCCGCGCCAGTGGCACGTTCTCCCAACTGCCGCTGCGCGTGCTTTTACCGCTGCCACGCATGTCACTGGCGCGACCGCGTATCACGATGGTGTCGGGCGGGCCGGAGGCCTCTACCTGGTTAACGGTGTAGCGGCCAAGGCGAACCATGGTCGCCCCCTCGTAGCCCAGGTGAATCTCGACTCCTGCGCCACGCTTGGGCAACGCCACCGCGCTGTCTCGATCATCGATGCGCAATTCGAACTCATCCGACTCCATGCCGGGTTTATCCAAGGTGCGAAGCAGCAACAACCGGTCGTTGATCAAGGCTGTGATATCAGCCCCATCTGCCACTATCCGAAAGATTGGTTTCACAATATGAGATTCCAAAAATACCAAAGCCCTGCATGACGGGGCTTTTATGTGACATGAGTGAGCTCAGTAGGGCTCAGCAGCGAGGAAGATCAATCCCACAATTGCACCTGCTCCCCCACGTCCGCCACCATGTCCGGAAATGTTATGAGCAAGCCTTCTCTCAACGGCTGCGGCTCATCCGGCAAAAGTCGATTTGCCGCCAACACTGCTTCGACGGTTCCATTGAGGTGGCCGTAAAACTGATAGCACAGCGTATCAAGCACATCGCCGTCAGACGTTCTGCAGATCTTCGCCATAACGGCTGAACTCCAAGGTAAAGGATTGCTTGCGTGGAATACCTCCGGCGAGCAAGGCCCCATGCTCTTCATCAATTTTTCGCAAGCACCAGGAGCCCAGTACCTGGCCGTAGCCGGTGGTGAGGTTCAACGGCACGAGCTGGGCACCAATACTGCGCAGGGTGTCAGGTTGCTTGAGCCCTCCTTTGAAGGTCGGAAAAATCACTCCTTTCAAAGTTAATTTGTCCTCGCCCATTCCGACAGCCTGCTGCGCCGGCCGACGCCCCAGCCGTTCCTGCGATGCCCAGCGAAACTCCGTTTGCCGGCGAACTTCGTTGAACGCCGCTGTATCGAGGTTGAAGTAGAACGGCTGACCATTGGGTTGCAGCGGCTGCAGGATCATGAGGTGCGGATAAGGCTTCACCGCTTCGGCAACAGGCGTGGCGTTCGGCGCCAGTGCACTGGTGGGCAGGATGTTAGCCAGCTTTGGACTGACCTTTCCCGCGATCTGATTGATTGCTGTACTGGCTCGCGCCGCCTGCTCCTTGAGCGTGCCCATCCGCTCATCAATGGCAGAGACAGCTCGGCTAGCCTTGTTGTAGGTTGCCAGCACGGTGCCGACCCTGGATTGTGCGGCGTTGATGCCGCGCATGATTCGCTGCAGCTTTTCTCCAACTCCAGGAGGGAGGAATGGCAGGCTTCCCAATTCGTCGGCAGCACCACCGATATCGCCGATAGCACCGTTCACCGGCCCTATCATTTCATCAATGTTACGCCGTCCAGCCTCCCCGGCTTGCACCAGGGACTTGAAGCCGGACTGCAGTTGCTCCAGGTAGACCATGGCAGCTCCTTAAAGGTGAGGTTCATCAAACAGCGAACGCCGGGATTGTTGCCGACTGAACGCTTCAAACTGCTCGCGCATGTGCGGAAACAGTTCTTGGGCCAGTTGACGTGGATCCTTCACATCGCCCTGAACCGTCACCGGCATGCTCGGCGCGAACGTCCATTGTTGATCGACACGCGCCGGGACTGCCTTCGCTGAAGGCACGGCCGCAAGCGCTGCCAACGAAGGTGCCGGTGCTTTCGCCAACGGTGCCGATAAAGACCGCGGTACGTCACCCATCTGTCGCACCAACGGTGAAGGCGGTCCCGACAGCAGGGGGCGGTCAGGCGGATTCACAGGTAAATCCGGGCCACCGAATAGTGCTTTACCCATAACCCCGCCTAACTCACCGCCGCCCCAGCCACCCAGCGCAGCGCCAATCAACCCGCCGATAACCGTCCCGATCACGGGTACAACCGAGCCAATCGCCGCTCCAGTTGCAGCACCTGCCAAAGTGCCCGCCAATGTTCCAGCTGCATCCCCATAACCTTCGGCTTTTTCATCACGGGTTTCTGCATTCTGATAAGTGTCCAACGCTATCAAACCCGCATCGATCAACGACAAGGGGGCCGCCCCTTTGACGAATCGTGCGCCCTTGCCCGCCATTGCCAGAGGTGAAAACTTGCTCACGGCCTGGCCTACGGGAGAGGCTGAAACGGTGTTTGCTGCGCGTGCCCTGCCCTTTTTTCCACGCCGAACTTTGCCTTTGCCTCCGCCGACCGCACCCAGTCCGCTGGGCGGATTGGTCACGAACACCCTCTGAACAACATTCGGATTGCCCATCAATGAACCACGGCTGAGGTTGTACAAACCTTTTCCCATCTTTAAGGCACTGAGCGCGGTACCAAGGGCAACGATTCCCGCAGCCACAACAGCGGCACCAGCCACCACTGGTTTATAGGTCTCAGCCAGGTCAGCCAGCGCATAACCCACTTTGCCCAACCCGTCGGCGACGAGGTCAGTAAGCGGTCTTAGGCCGTCCCCTATGCTGATCATGGACGCTTGGAAGCTGGCAGTGGCCGCTGACCATTTGCGGTTGGATGTCTCCCGGGCCTGGGCTGCGTCCTGCTCGATCTTGGCCTTGCCGTCGGTGTCTTTGATCACGCCCATGTCGGCTTTGATCTTATCGCCGTACTTGATCTGCGCGAGCAGGCCGGCACTCGCGCTTTTATCGCTGACAATGTTGGCAAGACCTGCCGCTTGGGTCAGGGCGACCATCGCCTGGTCTTCCTCGGCGCTGCCGTCCGCCGATGCCTTGATCCTGGCTTTGAGGGTTTCGATTTTTTTGGCTTTGGCCGGATCCTGTTTCTTGATCAATTGCTCGCTGAGCAGGATGAAGGCGTCGACCGGGTTGGCGGCTTTGCCGCTGCTAGTGGCCGCAAGGATCGAGCCCGCGAGGTCGTAGCCCTCTTTGGCGAATCGCTCCTGGCTGGTGCTGCTGATCACGGCATTCAGCAGGTTGTCCATGTTGGTTGCAGCAGCGGCCGCGTCCTGCGTCTGTGAGTACTGCGATTGCAGGCTGGCACCGAGAAAACGGACCGCTTCCGGGCCTTCCATGCCCAGCCGCTTGATGTTGCCGAGCATGCTCGGCAGGTACTTGGCCATCTCTTTGGGCCCGAATGCACCGATATCCCCGGCCGCCGCGACCTGACCGAGCATGTCACCCATGGCTTGCTGTTTGACCCCGGCTTCTTTGAAGGAGTTGATCAGGGTTGCGATGGTTTCAGGCTCCATGCCCTGACCGTCGATGAGGTCGGCGATCTGGCCGGCGTAGTCGCTCGCTTCACGCCATTCCACGCCCTTCTCGATCAGCCCACCCACGGCACTGGCGAGCAGTTGGCGGCTCATGCCTTTGTCATCCGCGACCTTGGCGAGCTGCTCACCCAGTTTGGTCTCATCGCCGGTACCGGCGGTGTGCGCCCATAACGACATCTGACGTACTTGAGCCTGGTAGTCACCGGAAATCTTGGTGGGAATCGCGACCGTCGCCGTGAGAGCAGCAGCTTTCCCGAGACTGCTTTTCATCCCCGCCCGGCCTTCGCTGATCTGGGTATGCCCCAGGGCTTTAAGTTCCGAACTGCGAGCTACCTGGCCGAGCTGCTGGTACTCCCTTCGCAACTTGCTGACCTCAATGCCCTGCTCCTTCAGGGTCCTGAGGTTGGTTTCCAGTTTTTTGAGCAACCCGTCGGCCGATTCTGAACCGGTGTCATGGGCTTTTTTCCACTCATCGCGCAAGCGCATCGTGTCGCCGATGGTGTTCTGCAACACACGTGCCCGGGCCCCCTGTTGCCCGAGCTTCTTGATGCGGCTTTCGACATCCTTGAACGCGGTGCCGACAGTCGAGCTGACGGCACCGCCAATGACCAGGCCGAGTGCCAGATTATTGGCCATGGGTTCACTCCCGCTTTGGCAGAGCGGCTCACTCGGTGAGCCACCAGATCAACGTAGAAAAAGACATGGCCTCGATTTCAGCCGCGGGGAAGGAGAATTCCTGCGCCAGTTTTCGAGCCAGCTGCTTCTGAATCGCCGCGTTAAACCCCGTCTTCCCGCACCAGGCGAAAGTAGGCGGTTTGCACGCGTTTGTAGTCGCGCACCGAAAGGCCCTCCAGATCTTTCTGTCCGGCGTCGGATAGGCTGGCGAACAGGATCAGCTCGCGCTGTTCTTCATCATCGCCACCTGCCCTGGTTGCGGCACGGACTTCTCGGATGGTGGGCGAACGCAAGACCAGCTGATCGGTTTTCACGTCGTTGATAGCGATCGGACTGGACAAGGTGATCCGAGCCGAATCATTGGTGACGGTCAGCCACTCAGGGGTTTTCTTGGCTTCTTGTGCCATGGGGGTTCTCCTTACATTCCGAGGTCACGGCGCACGGCCGCGAGTTGGTCAACGCCATCAATGACGCGAACACAGCTGACAGGATCGATTTCGTACATCAGGCGCCCCCCCACTTCGAGCTTGTAGTAACTGACGCTGATGGCGTATTTGCATTCGGCGGCCTCACCCGCTTTCCAGTCACCGGGGTCCACCTCGGACAACATGCCGCGCAAGGTGGCAATGACGGCGACGGTCATACCTTTTTGCCCCTTGTACGAACCACGGAATACAGAGTTGAAAGCCGTCTGATCAGCGAGACCGAAGTACCTCAAAGCCTCGCGGCGGACACCTCTGGTGCTGAACGAGGCTTCCAGCTTTTCCATGCCCTGGTCCATGTCGATGGCGGCGTCCATGCCGCCGCCTCGATACTCGTCGGTCTTGATCTTGAGTTTGGGCAACGTCAGGGTGGGCACGTCGCCGGCGAAGTTGATGCCGTCGACGAACATGTTCATCAGGTACAGCGTTTGCGGAACCATAGCCATGGCGGGGTCTCCTTAAGCGTTGGTATCGAGGACTTCGGTCAGCCACTGGTTAGTGACCTCGACGCGGAAGTTGGGGTTTTCGGCTGGTGGTACATCGGTGAAGCGGATGTTCCAATACACCTTGCCCTGCTCCAGCTGACTGGCCGTGTTCAGGTCCGGGTCGGCAAACACTTCGAAGTTGATGATCGCACCCAGGTTTTTCAGGTCACGCATGAATGCCTGGAGCCCGCTGGTCACGTCGCTGACGTAGGTTTTGGTGATCGAACGGTCAACGGCCCATTTGTGCCCATAGAGAATCGCGTCCATGACCAAATCCATGGTCCGCACTCGGGTGACAAACGCCCACTTCGGGTCGCTGGAACAGGTGCGGTTGCCCCACAGGCGATAGCCGTCATCACGGATGATGGTGGTGATCTTCGCGTTGTTGAGCAGGTTAGCCCGGCAGGTTTCATCGCCATCCAGAAACTCGATGGGGCGTTTAGTATTGGTAATGCCGACGAACTCTTTGTTCGATGGCGAGGCCCAGAATCCATATTCGGCGTCGGTCCAGGCGAACAGGCCGGCGGTCCAGGCCGATGCCGGTGCATCGACGGTCTCGCTGAGCGCGGTGTCCCAGTGCTGCACACCAGGATCGACAAAGAACACACGCTTACTGCCAAAGTTTTGCTGGTAGGCGATGGCTGCTTCGTCAGTGGTATTGGGGCCATCAACGATCGCGATGGCGCGCAGCTTTCCGGCCAGGCCATCCAGCGCCGTGGCCACGGCCTGAGTCGCCGTATGCTTCGGTGCAATCAGCAATCGCGGCTGCGCGTTAAATCGGCTTTTGCCATCGAGCAGCGCCTGCATACCGGTGCGCTGACCGTTTGCCAGCACGCCGCCGATGATGGCAGAGGCTTGCTGCGCCGGATCCTCGACCTTGGCCACGCCACAGGCGACGATCACGGCCTTGGCTCGCGCATAAATGGCCTTGACCGCCTTGGTGATGGCGGCGTCTTCACCCCAGGCAGCGACGGCCTCGCTTTCTCGGGTGATCAGCAGCAGTTCGTTGGGTTTGGCACTATGGGCAGGTGAGACGGTGAAGGTGTCGCACAGCCCGATGATGGACGATGACGGCAGCGAAATGATTCGCGCACCGGCATCGACATTGGTGACGGTGACACCGTGAAAAAATCCAGTAGCACTCATACGACTATCTCCAGAAACGACAAAACCCCGCCAGGGCGAGGTCATGTAGAAAGTGATGCGGATTATTCAGAGGGCGTATTCAAGCCCTTTTGCGCTAATTGCCGCCAATGCTTTGCAGGGCTTCAATTGCCTCAGCCGTGATGCTTTTGGCCTGATCAAATGAGCCGGCCGCGATCTGCTGCCTGATCAATTCCTTCGCTTTGAGACGGCGCTCCCGGACGCAGTAAAGCATCTCCGCGTCGTGGGCCGCCTCGGTCAAAATGCCGTCTGCAGCGTCTTGTGCCGTCCGACCATTGATGGCCCAGGCGGCTACAGAACGGGGAACGGCATTGGCCGGATAACCCGCATCTTTAAAGGTCCGGGCCTCCGTTTCTGCGCGGCCGTATTCGACGGCTCGAAGCAAATCGCCCATCACCACTTGTCGTACCCTGTCCGCGACGGTATCGACCTGGTCGCACAACTCAAGAGCGGTCGGTGGCGGTTCACCGTCATGAACCCATTGCCCGATCCATTCACCCGTTGCTTTGGTCCGCTTGCCCTTAAATATCGGGTTCCAACACGGTTGTGGCAAAGGCACTGCCGTCCAGTGTTCATACCCCTCCGAGTCTTGCGTTGCGTGAAGAAACACACCGCCCTCGCTGATGACGTAAATCATGCTCCCCTCCTTACTCCACTTGAGTGCAAAAACTCAGTTGGCAGGCGTACCCGCTCGCGCCACTGGTTGAACCTGTCGAATAATCGAGAATGACATCACCATTGGTTTCTACCCGCCACGAAAGCCATCCCAAACCAAACGGGGATTGAGTGGCCCAATCGCCCACGCCACAAACCCGGAGCCTGGGTCGAAATCCCGGCGGGAGCGTGAAGATGACGATCGCCGCGACTCCGTTACTCACCCAACGGCTGATGTCCAGACTCACATAGACATTGCCATTGGCTTTCCAGTATCGGGAGCTGTTGGCGTCCGCGAAGCCATTGATCAGTGCCGGAACCTGGATATTGGGTGCCGAAAAGTTGCTCAGTGCGTTGTTCACCAGGCCTTGGGCTTGCGCTTGTGTATAGCTATCGGTGATGCCGTAGCCGCCTAGCGTGCTGGGCAACCCGCTGGCAATCTTGCCCCAATCCAGAGAGGGAATATCTTGCGCGGCTAAGCCAGCACCCTCCGTCACTCGACCGAACCGGTCGACGGTGACTTTGGGATAAGTACCGGCCACCACGCCGCTTTGTGCGAGCGCCACCTGATTGCCTACCAGCTCAATCCCATCTCCTGCGGTGACAATACCTGCGCCTGCGAATTGCATTGCCGTGACGGCAGTGGTGCCCAGCGAGCCGCCTGAATCAACGGTGAACAACCAACCGGTGTCAGCGTTCTGCTCACCCTGCTCCACAAAGACATACGCAGATACCAAAGCGCTCCAGGTTTTAGCGTCATCCGTGCGCGACCAAGCGCCGGCCGCACAGCGATAGAGGCCGTTTTGGCTACCCAGTTTCTGGTCTTTGACCAACACCCGCGCACCGACCTTGACCGCGACACCGTCAATGGTTTGAGTACCGATTAAGTCGATGTTTCCGGTGGTCGCCGCACGCACGGAATGCTTGGAGTTCTGCTTGTTCAGCTCCTCCATAACCTTTAGATCAACATAGGCTCGAGTCGCTAAGACGACGCTTGGATCAATCTTCAGCTCAATGTTGGCCGTACTGTTGATAATAATGTGCATACGCACCACCTGGTTACGACCAGAGCCTTGGCTGAGCAATGGCTTGTAGCTCGGTGCGGCGTTAGCAACCGCCGAAAACACACCATCACTGTCTTCCAACGCCAGCTCCCGGATCCACCACCCACCGACATCGGGCGGCAACACCAACTCGGCAATCAACACTTTGTCATCAGTCGGGGATACATACAGCTGATTCAACTGAGCCCGGTAGACCTGGTTGATCAGTTTCGTTTGCGCCGGATCGGGGACTGGATCCCCTCCAGCAGCATCCCCGATCAGCATGAACTTGGGCTGCCAAGGGACGCCCAAGGCATCGCAGTTAGTTTTTTTGGCGACGCCAGCCGTAGTCAGCAGGCCGCCAAAAATTGTGTTTTTATCAACCATTCGGATACACATCCATTTCGTCGAGAATGTAATGGCTAATGCCGGTGTGCCCCTGAACCACCACGTCGATATCCGGATTGGTCCAGGGGTAAACGTCAACTTCGTCACCGTCATAAACCGCGACCCCGACGTAAGACTCAACGCGGGTTTCCAAAACAATGTCCAGGCCTGTCAGGTGTCGGCTAACCGGCTTGGCGTCATCGATCAGGCGCTCCAGCTCCTCATACATTTCTTCGCTGATGCCGGTTTCAAGCACGCCAACTTGCAAGGCGAATGTGCCGGGCGCTCCCATCGGCGCGGTCTGCCACCACTCCCGTACCTCAATGATGTAACCCAGTGGTTCGACAACCCGCCGCAAAGAGCCAATCGTCCCCTTGCGCAAGTGGATGTAAAACGCCGAGCGGATCGCGGAACGCTTCACCGCCTCCGGCCAAGAACTGTCCCAACGGTCCACCGACCAGGCCCAAGCCAACCATGGCAACAGTGCGACCGGGCAGGTGTTCGGGTTGTACAAGGTACGCAAAGGTATTTCGGTGTCTTCGTCGATGGCTGCTTCAATGGCTCGTTCGAACTGGGTGCTGTTGAGAGGTAGCAAGCTGCGCATCTCAAGCCCCTTGAATGACAGTGAAACCGGTGCAGTACGCCGACTGAAACCGGTTCGGCACGATGTCGACCCAGTCGGTCAGATCGACGCGACGAACCCCGCCCAGATGAAGCTGTGCATCGATCGCAGAACGGGAGACCTCGATACCCAGCCGTCGTCGTGGGTTGATCCAGGCTTCTAGCCGGCGTTGCGCCTCCGCAACAATTGCTTCGTTCTCTGACCCCACACCCTCCATGCGCAGCACCGCATCAATCCGGTACTCCAGCACCTCGGTGCTTTGCACGAGCAGCCGATCAGCGACCGGCCGGACTTCGTCGTCGCTCAAATAGGCCATAACGATGTCGAGCAACGCTTGATCGGCCTGCCCGTTGCCGCGCAGGTCCTGGACGGTGACGACCACTTCGGCAGGTGCCGGGCTTTCTGCCGTGGCATCACCGACCAATGCCGAAGCAGTGCGGGCATGCAGGATGTAGCTACTACGGGGACCGGCTGTCGTCAGGCCTTCATAGGCCCACTGGATCCGCTCACGCAGGGCATCATCGGACTCTTTCACCTCGGGAGTCGGCGGCACCGTCAGCAGGTTTTCAGCCTGGATAATCAAGCGCTTCAGCTTGACGTTGGCCGCCAACTGATCAAGATCGGCGTCCTCGGCATATGCCAGTAGCAGCGCTTTGGCGGCGTCATTGACCCGTGCGCGATTCTGCAGCCGACGGTAAGCGCCGAGTTCCAGCAGTTTGACCACCGGATCGCTCTCCAACTCAGCCGTCCAGTTCTCGCCCATGTACAGACGGAAGGTGTTCAGCTCTTCGGCATAGAGGTCTTCGAAGTCCAGCGACTCCAGTACCTGCGGCGCAGGCAGCGCCGATAAATCCACGGTGCTCATGCGGCCACCTCCAGCAATCGGACTTCACCCTGGTATTCGCCTTTGAGCTCAAGGTCGATTCGTCCGCCGATCACCGCGACTACGCGCACCTGGTCCAGTTTGATCCTCGGCTCCCAGCGACCCAGTGCGCGAGCCACCTCGGCCTGTACGGCGCTCTTCCAACCTTCGCTGACCGGGAGGTCGACGAAGCGGCGCAGCTTGCAGCCGTACTCTGGTCGCATGCGTCGACTGCCGAGCGGCGTGCCGAGAAGGTCTTCGATGGACTGCCGGAGATGGTCGAGGCCAGACAGCGGCTGGCCGGTGCGGCGGTCCATTCCGATCATGTGTTTTTACTCCTGCATGAGTTCCAGCTCAGGGTGAGAACTGAAGTAGGCAAATTGCTTATCGCCGAACGCTGCCACCTGCCCTTTGTCCACCAACGCTGTGGTGTCATCAGGCAGGACCAGCGTGCGTGAAGTGAAAACGGTGTCACGAAACATGCGCGGAGGACCGAGGGACTCCACCGGCTCGCCGACGCTTTTTGACCTGCTCATAAGGCATGCTCCAAAAAAAACCCGCACGCGGCGGGCTGTGAAAAACGGTTGATCAGTGTTTGTGATTTGGCGTGTTACCACCCGCATCGATCACCTGGCCGGCACTGTTGATGTCTCCGGTGGTAGCCAACGTGCCGTTGATAGTTACCGGTCCATCGACTAGCACCTCGCCGACCAGGGCGATGGTGCTGGACACCACCCTGACGTGCTCCGGGGTGACCTCGAAGACTGAGGCACCGACCTTGATGGTTGCGGTACCGGCCGGTAGATCGATGGTGTAACTATTGGCCTCCCAGTCGTAGATCAGTGAGCCACCATCGTCGAAACGCCAGACTTCCACATGATCGCGGTTGTCCGGTTGGGCGCCGGCGTTGCCGTACAAGCCAGGGACAAATGTACCCACTCCCGCAACACCGCTAGGGCTCAGCAAAGCGCCCTGTTCACCCATACTCGGCGCCCGCCAATGCCGGGCCTTGCCCGCTGCCTGGCTGTGCCAGCGCACCCAGGCGCTGATCCACTCACCGGACTGAACCCGCACCATGCCGGCCGCCAGATCCACGCCGACAACCACGCAAGGAATCAGCATGGCGGCGATCATCCGGTCATGCTCCGCAAGGGCGTAGCTCATTCACAGGTCCTCCGGAGCGACGTACTCCCCCTCATGCCCCGGCCCGGTGTCCTGGTTAAAACCAAATACCAGGGTGCCCGGGGGCTCATCAGGCCACGGCCACTCCTCGGTGCCGAGGTAAACGGTTTGAGTCCACTCGACCAGCCAGACGGTATAACCATCCAGTTCCGGGCGGGTCCAGTCCTGTAACGCCTGAACGAACTCTGCTGGCTCAACCTCCAATCCCCAGGTCTGCGCATGTAGCAGCACTGCCAGTTGCGTTGCCAAGTACGCGGCCTGCCGCTGGTGATGCGCCTTGATGACGTCGACGACGATCCGAGCTTCAAATTTGCAGACCAATGCCGTTTCGCCGGTGCCGATGTCCTGACCGGGCTCTATCTCAGCCAGTTCGAGGAAAACCGCCGGTAAAGGAATGTGTTGCTCGGTGGTGAGATCAGGCCAGACGGCGACCATTTCCACACCCGGCAAATTGACCTGCAGGTGCTGTTCTACAGCCTCGAAGAGTTGCTCGAGGCTAAAGGGCTCGTCAGACACGGGCTGTCCCCTTCAAGTACTTTTGCAGTTCAAAGTTGAGCTCCTGCTTCAGAACCTCCAGCAAGCGTTCATCTGCGCGTTTGATCCAGCTGTCGAAATTCGGTCGCGCCTGCTCCAGCGAAATCTTTGCTTTAGCCAATGGGAAGCGGTCGCTGTTTTCACCGACAAAACCTGAGCTAGCCCCTCGACGAGAGGTCAGCTCCGAGTCGGGGTAGTCAGCTGCCGAGAAATGCTTGCTCGCGGTACGGATCCAGATGTCGGCTTTACTGCCGTACACCTTCTTATAGAACGCCCCCGAGTAACGTCGACCCGCTACCGAAACCCCGCTGCCTGTTTGGCGTGGCCGACCCGCTCGACTGGCCTCAATGGCATTGAGACCAAACCAGAGCTTGCCCCGCATCCTGCTGCCGCTGACCGGATACGCCCGCAGGCGTTGCCGAACCGCCGCAATAGCAATCCTCTCTTGCCTGCCCACCGCCCGCGCAATGTGCGTACGCAACCAACCCAGCGTTTTATTGATCGCCCTGCGTTGGGCCGCCGCAGCAGCTTTCGGCAGCAACTTGGCAAAGTCCTGAACAGCTCGAAGGTGTATCGCTGACGGCTGAAGAGTGAGCATCCCGCTGTAGCGCTTTTGTTCCGAATAGCTGCCGACACTCATGCGCGCCTCCTCAGAATCAAAGCGACCAGACCGTCACCACTGGGCTCCAGCTGCAACAGGTCGTAGTCACCGCCACCATCCAGATCCGGTAGATCGATGTTGACCCGCAAGCCTTTGCTGAGCCCCTGTGAATCGCAGACGCGTATCTCGAAGCGCGGTTCACGCAACCCCGTATTGAGCTTCCCGAACTTGGGTTGGAGCCAAGGCGCGGAGAACATGCCGAGGACTGCTTTGTCCCGCCCCTCGATCTGGGCTGTGTCACCCAGCGTTTCAAACACCACATTGTCGATGGCGTCGACCAGCTCTCTAAAGGCCATGCTCAGAGTTCCAGCAGGATCTGCGCGCGCGGTCGGGTACACAGGTGCAGCGGGTTGGACTGAGACTCGCCGGCCATTCCTTTGTTGAATGGCAGCGGTTCGATCTTGCTGTAGTAAGGAAGGCCCTGGGTATTGACCGTTTCCATGTAGTCGGCAGGGGCAAATGCCGAGATGTACAGGTCTGGCACTCCCTCTGGAATCAGCAAGGCCTTGTCATCGTGGATGAAAGAGACACCCGCCACTTTGCCGCGATAGCGCTCCCAGACGATGCCACCGAACTCGAAGCTTTCTCGTGCGTCACCGCGTAATGCGGCGGCCTGCATCGTATTGAGATAAGTCTTTTCAACCGAGTCGTGGCCGACCAAGGTGTTCCAAAAATTCTTGCCGCAAAAGGCGCGGGCACCCGTGCTGGTGATACTGCCCAGTGCCTCCTCTTGCAGATCCAGCGCCTGGCCACACTTGATCCGTACATTGGTACCGGGCTTGGCAAACTCCATGGACATTCTCTGTCGCTGCACGCCAAACACTTTGTAGATATCCAGCAGGACTGTTTTGCCATCGGCATCGAGTACTTGCCCGTTAAGCGCGCCCATACGCTGAAACTCATGCGTGGCGTCCAACTGGCGGCGCGACTTACCCAGGCGCGCATTCACCACATCCTGTACCGCCTGCAATTCCGAGCGCGTACCGAAGGCGCGGATGCCTTGAATCTCATCCGCCTTGATGGTGAACCGTTGCGGCAGGTGCACGGTGTTGAACGGGATCATCTGACGCTTGCTGGCTGCGACTACTACGCCAGAGGTGCCGCGCTCGCCGGCGGGTACCAATGCCAGGGTCTCGCCGTCCTTTTCGATCTGCACGGTCAGGGTAGTAATACCCTCCTCCCGGAACAGACCCAGGCTGCTGACGCGACCTGGCAAGTATTCTTGTTCGTTGATGGCGGCGGTTAGCGAAGAAACAGAAAATGCTTCGTCATCAAAAATGGCGATATCGGCCATGGGTACTCTCCAGAAATGAAAAACCCCGCACTCGGCGGGGTTGGGAAACGGTGACTGAGCGCCTTAACGGACAATCAGAAAATGGGCAGCCAGGGCTTTTTCGGCATCCGGATCGAGCCCGGTCAGGTGTACTTCGCTCACTTCAGCCAGACGCACGACAGCGCGACCACGGCGCACGATGTCAGACTCTCCCAACGGGCCGAAGAGAATCGCCACTGCAGTTTCGCTGCCATCCTCGGCCACTGGCGAATACGGCGCGAATTCGCCAGTCGCAGTGATAAGGCCAAGGATCTGGCCCGGCAACAGCGCAGGACCGGCCGCCACATCAATGGCTTCGCGCGAAATGTTGCCGGGGCCTTCAGACAGGAGAAATTCCCCGGCGTGGATCGGTTCCAAATTGATGGTCATGGTCATTTACCTTTCGCGTTGTTAGCGTTGCCAGAATGAGCGGCATGTCTTGCAGCCCAGATCGATGGCGGATCGGGTTGTTTGGCCTGCACTTTAGGCGCCGGGTCGGTGTCCAGTGGCAGACTGTTATCGATTTCAAAACCCTTGCCGCTGCCCACAATCTTGTCGAATAGCCGCGCCCTCACAGCAGGCGCGTCCAGACCGGCAGCGACATACTCGGCGCTGAACTCTGGCAACCGCGCCGCAACGCACAGGTCATTCACGGCTTTGGCGCGGGTCAGGCCGGCGAGCACGATGTCTTCGTTTTCGAGCTTGGTTGACTTGAGCAGCGGCTCTACCAGATTGCTAATTCCGCCCTCAGCGCACTGCTGAGTGATCATCAGCGCCAACGTTGCGGCGTTACCCACTGCCACTGGTGATGGATCATCAGGCTCCGTCTCCAATTCCGACCCTGGTGGCTCGTCGAACTGGGCGAGCAAGCCAGCAGGTACATGCTGGTATCGCTGCAACACACCGCCTTGCCCCAAACAAGCCTTCACAGTGACACCATCCCCAACCTCGTCCGCCAGGCCCAAGGCGACTGCTTCGTTAGCAGTGAGCCAGGTTTCAGCGGCAACCATTCGGCGCAAGTCGGCTTCATCGATGTCCGGGGCCTTCGCTTTGTAGGCTGCGATGATCGCTTCCATCGTCTGGTCAAGGACATCGGCCACTTTGCGAAAATCTTCCGCATCCCCTGCCACGTAGGTCCATGGGTTGTGGATCATCAACATGGCGTTGGCTGCGATCACCACACGGTGTGCTCCGCACAATGCAACACTGGCCGCACTTGCTGCCAAAGCGTCTACCCGTCCTGTACAGCGCTCGCCCAGACGTGTCAGGGCGTTGTGGATAGCCAGACCATCGAACAGGTCACCGCCAATGCTGTTGAACGCGACTATGACTGGCGAAACGCCGTCATCCATGGCTCGCAGGTCCTGAACGAACTGGTTGGCCGTGACACCCCAGTAACCGATCTCGCCATAGACGAAGACTTCGATAGTGCGTTGTTCGGCTTCACCGCTCGCCTGCACGGCGTACCAGCTTTTGTCTTTGACCTGGACAGGTTTGCCGGCCTTGTCATAAATGCGCGGGCGCGCTTTTTTGCTCATGATTGCTCCTTGTCTTCGAGCGACTCGATGACTTCGTGCGTGTTGTAGTTGAGGCCAAGACGAACTGCCCGCGCGTTGTCGGCTGCGTTTTCTGCATCGACTGTTTCAGCGTCATAGCCAGTGCGCAGGACCATCTCGCTGCGTGAAGCAAAACCTGCTTGGACCTCCATGCGACGGGCTTGCACGTCCTGCACTGGCTGGATGTAAGCCCAGCCTTGTGGCACCCAACGCGTGCGCAGGTATTCACGACGCCGTAACGCGTAGTCGTCCAGCACCAGGGCGCCGGACAGCACCGCCATGTCCATCCACGCGGCACGCACCGGGCGGCAAAGCTGATGCACGTAAACGCCAAATTGCAGTTGCTCCAGCCGGCGCCGAAACTCGTTAAGCACCACTCGCAGCGCCCGGTCGTTAACCTCGCGCATGTCGCCGGTGAGGATTTCGTATGGCGTCCCGGTGCCCGCAGCGGCAGCCATCAATTGCTGTCGCATGAAGTCCGGGTAGTTGTTGCCCGCGTCCGGAGGTTTCGAGAACTCGACCTCTTCACCGGGCGCCAGCTCCTGCATGGTCCCTGGTTCGAGCGCGACCATTGGCGTGAAGCCGTCACCATCGGTGACCAGCAATTGGCCGGTGACTGGATCGCGAGGCGCTTGTCCCGAGTCCGGCGCGGGCCGGCTGATGAACCCTGCAAACAGGTTTGCCACCTCTTGCCGGAACAACACCGCATCGTCGTAATTGTCGAGACTGCGCAGCCGCTTCAGCACGGGCGACAATCGCGGCACACCACGTAACTGGCCGGGCTCGACAGGTTCGAAAATATGCAGCACCTGTGAAGCGGGTACCCGCACCAACTGGTTATAGCCGGCGTTCTGCGACGAAGCATCACGCGGATGCGACAGGTACATCCAGTACGCTTCCCGTTTGCCGCCCGGTGTGAACTCGATACCGGCCCGTATGATGTTCCCGCTCTTGGTGGTCTCAAATTTGTCGTGCGGCACAAATTCAGGCGCCAGTGCCTGGAGCTGTAACGGGACTGCTAGGCCATCGTCCTGACTCCGCGGGCGCAACCGGACAAAGCATTCTCCGGACGTTTCGACCGTACGAGCGATCAATGCCTGCTGACCGTAGAAGTCGGTGAGTTCATCAGCGTCCGACTCATCGACCCAATCGTCCCACAGCTCCTGCAGCAATTTGCGCAGGGCTTCGTCGTCGGTTTTCGGCCTCGGCGTAATGCCCGTGCCGATCAAGTTGCTGACGCGTTTGTCGATCACGTTGAAGGCATACGGGTCATTGCGAACCGCTGCCCGCGAACGGGAACGCAAGTTGCGCAACGCCGGAGTGTTGATGCTGTTGATCCCGTTGTCGGGTGCATCCCAGCCAGTGGAGCGACGGCCCTCCCCGGCGCCTTCGTAACTGGCCTTGATGTTCGACGGCAACAAAAACCCGTTGCGGGATAGCGTCGGATAATGTCGGGCCATTAGGTGCCTTTGCCTCCGTGGTACAGCCGGACCACGCGGGCGCGCAGCCCGGCTGAGTTGATCAGTGAGGTGCGGATCTCGTCGCGGGCCTTGAGCAACTCGTCGATGGATCGGTATTCAACGGTGCGGTCGCCGTAGCGGACGGTTTTTTCACCGCGAGCGATGGCCCCCTCAACGGCATCGAGGTGCTTTTGGGTAAAGGACATATCAGCGTCTCTTCAGATAACCGCTGGTGGAGCTGCGGCGTTGAGGTGGCGGTGCTGCCGGTCGCGATGGCACGATCGGAGCAGTAGATTGTGGAGCCGATTGCGGTACAGCAACGGGTGTTGCTGGTCCGGTGACACGTTCGCCTTGAACTGGCTTGATGCCCAATGCGTCGTCAAACAGACCAGACTGCGCCAGGGACTGACGCACTCGCTCCCAGTCGTGCTCCTTGTAACGGTTGAGCCCCAAGTAATGCGCCATGGCCAGGCAATACACCATCAAGTCGAGTGCTTCATTACGCTCGGCCTTACCCTTGACCCATTCAATACGCTTGTGTCCGCGGATGTAGCGCGCAACCTTGCGCTCCGCGACGCACTGGTCGAAGAAATCGTCTGGTAAGTCATTGGCGAAGTGCAACGCACCTGGCCCGGAAGGGAACGAATAACGGTTGTAGATCCAATCCTTGGCCGTGTCAGTACCGACGAACCACAGCTCGGCGCCGTTGCGTTCGGTCTGCCCTTTCCAGGTCACGTCCACCATCGACGGCCGCTGAGCAATGACCGGTTTGCCGGGTTTGCTCGCGCCCTTTATCGCAAATACGTTTCGCCAGCGACGAACGCGGCAGAACTGGTAGACCTCATCGGTGTGGTGCCCGCCGGAGTCGACGGCCACTGCGAGAATGCCGAGGCCCACCCCGCACGGATGGCGGTATTTGGCCTTGAGCAATTCGTCGAGTGCCGCCCAGGTGCGTTCGTCTGCGGGGTCGCCCGCGACCACCTGAAAGTCGATGACCCAGCGTTCCATGCCGACGCCCCAGCCCATGGCCATGAACTCCAGGCGGTTGGCCTGAACGTCGACGGCCCCGGTGATCATCAGCACCGCTGCTGGCATTGAGCCGAGGCCGAAGCCTTCCAACCGCGCCCGGTTACGCAGGGTATCGGCCTTGGTTTGCTCTTGTGCGCTGTCCCAAACCTTTGCCAGACGGGTGTTGTAGAACACCTGCATGGGCTCCAGATCGCCTTTGGCCTGGGCCTTTTTGGCTTTCTCGAATTGCTTGGCCAGCGACTTCCAGTCCATCCAGCCCAGTGGCGAATACAGGGCGTTGAGGTGGAATCCCACCGTCTCGCCGTCACCCTCGGCATGGGCTCGCCATTCGCCTTTGGCGAGCATCTCGCCCTTGTGGTACTCCTCGATCAGCACGTCACACTCTGGCCCGGCGCACTGGTAGTGCACTACGCTGTAGTCTTTCGAGTAGTGAAGGCGCTCCCATTCCAGTGTCTGCATGTGCCCGCAGGTCGGGCATGGCACGTAGTAGTAACGCTGGTCACTGCCTTCGAACAGATCGGAGATCCGCGAGGCGCCCTTGATCGTCGGCGAGCTGGAGAAGTAGAACTTGGCGTTACGGCCGAAGGTACTGCCCCGGGTTTCCGCCAACTCGATGGGGTCGCCCTCCTCACCGATGTCCACTTCCCAGCGGTCGATTTCATCGCCGTACACGTAGCGTGCCGACAGCTCTGACAGGTTGGCCGCAGAGCCGGCGGTTGTGACGTACAGCGAACCGCCCTCGAACTCTTTGGTGTCCATGGTGTTGCGGGCATCCCGCGAGCGGCTGGACGCGACACGCTCACGCAACACTGGCGTGGCCTTGATGGTCTTGCCTATACGAGATGACACCCGCTTGGCCAGGCCAAGGCTTGGCAGCAGGGTCAGGATGTTGGAAGGCGCCATGTGGATCAGGCCGCCGATCCAGTTCAAGGCAATCTGGGTTTTCATCAACTGCGAAGCCACCATGGTGACTACGCGTTTGCAGGGGTGAGCCGGTGACAGGCAGCGCATCGGCTCGCGGGCATACGGCGTACGCGAGGTGCGGTATTGGCCTGGCTCAGCGGCGCCTGTGTCACGCGGGATGCGCATGTACTCGTCGGCCCACTCATCGACCCAGACGTCAGGGTCAGGATGCAGCCCTCGGAAATACGCCTCGCGGTACACCTCTGCACCGTCAGGGATTTCCGTAGGCATGGGTTTAACTCGTGGTCATGGCGTGTTCAAGATCCGCCGAGGACAAGCGTTCTGCATCCTCAAGCGAGCGACGGATAGCCGCCGTCAGGTGCTTTTCGATTTGCCAGGGGTCGGTCATGACGGCCAGTTCCGGCGCCAGTTGCGGGGGCATGCCTAGCAGTTGATCTCGCAGCAGACGGCCTGCGTTATAGGCGCCGGTTTCCACCGCGATGCGCTCGACCAGGGTGCCTTGCTGCTTGTGAAAGTTGTCGCGCTCTTGCAGCGCCAAGTAGTGCTCTCGAAGCGCGCGAGACTTCTGGAAGTCCGCCACCTCTGCGATTTGCGGCACCGCAGGTTCTTCGGCGGCTATTTGGGCCTCGCGCTCCAACCGAATCCGCTCATGCCGCTCGGCAACACCTGCTTTGCTTGGGTCCGCCGTCTTGGCGAGCAGCGCCTCGGTCGCCTCCAATTCAATCTTTTTTCCATCCTCAGTCAGGACCAACCGGTCCTGATTGGCCAACTTGGAAACGTACGATTTGGCCCAGCCACGCCGTGCTGCAAACTCCGTTCTGCTGATTACAGTCATGATGGAATGTCCTGTTCACCTAATGAATACGGGGGGTTCACCTGTTCACCCCAGTTCACTAAGCTGGTGAACTGTCCGCTAACACTTTCCCGCGGGTTCCTTGCCCCGTATCCCCCGAAAAACCCCAGGGTCCCCCCGACGATAGGAAGCGCAACGGCAAGCGCGGCTCCGAAATGCTAGCATCACAAGGCCCTTCTTCAGAAGAGGGAACGACTGGGAAGGACTACCCAAAAACAAACGAAAGGGAAGACCATGGCTAACAAATTTCCATTTGCACACATTCGCCAACAAGGGCAAGACATGATCATTGTCCCTGTAGACGCCGCATTCGCTAACAAAACCAGCAAATCCCAGCAGGAATTCGTTGCAGCTTTTGAGTCTGCCGTGAATCGTGCGGGACTCGCTGGTCATGCAGTAGCGATCTGGAATACAGGGCGACAAATTGGTTTTGTCGCACCAACAAGATGGCATGGGTTCTTCAAGTCACCTGGCATCTGGGAGCTTGTTCACGCCAACATCAACAAGGAGATTGCTCTGTAGCAGTTCATCGATAGCTTCGGAACTGACCACAGCAGGGCATAAACCAAAATCAGGCTGAGCTGCCTCTGCCCGCGCGTGTTCAAGAGCATTTTCAAGCGACGCAATGATCGTTTCGATCGTTCCATCCCGGCGGAAAGACAGGCTTGTCAATCCGCCGGTCTCTGTCCTGGTCCAGAGTACTTCTAGTTCATCATTCAACACTCGAACTTGCATTTTTCTAACCTCTCTATGGGAGTGAGCTGGAATCTTTGCGGGAAACTTCACATACGCCCAGCCGCTTAGCGGCCCAGCGCTCGTAGAGGCCGATGGCGACATCGGCTCCCCCCATCGCGGTCAAGCAACCAATCGCACCAGCAGCCACCATCGAAACGCCCGCTGCATGCAGCAGCATCATCGTGGAGAGGCCACATACGACACATGCCCCAGACCGTAGCGCCAAACGCCGAACCAACGACCATCCCTTGACGCCCGCCTTGTCCGCTCGCCACATTTCGCCCGAGACGCCCCCCACCAAAGACAGGGTGATCACCATCCAAATGGGCATGTCTGCCAACGCCTGTTGTTCGTTTGTCATAATCGCTCCGGAGGGTTCTGGTGTGAGCGGCACTTGGTTGTTGCCACGGAATGTAAGAAGCTCTCCCCCGAACGATACCCATGGACTGGAGGAAGCTGATGAGCGTGATTGTCGATGTCGTAACCGTCGTGGGGGCGATTGGCGCCCTGATGATCGGATGGGTGCAACTCGATCCAAAAAAGAAACTGGAACTGCGAGCATGGTTCTTCAAAATCTGGATCTTTCTCTCGGTTCTTGTACTGCTGTCCAGCGCTGTTCGGGAGATCGTGCTATTCGGAGTCAGCGAAGCGCCCCTTACCAGAAAGGATGTTCTCTGGCTGTTGGTTAACGCCTGGAACGGCATGATGTATTTAGGACTAACCGTTGCATTCTTGGCTTACTGGACCAGTCCCAACCGAAAGGGCAAGGATGCTAAAACTCCAAAACTCTCAGAATCCCAGGAATAAAAAAACCGGCCATGTGGCCGGTCTATTGAACCGCTCTCTGCAGTCGCACCTATCGAAGATGACTACTTTTTACAGGCCGATTCCGGTGGCAGCAACCCTGTTTTAATGCCACCCGGTGAATAAGTGGGTAACGCAGGGTGAACGCCTAGGCAATGTAGGTGAATACACCCCTTCGGCTTAGTGCTTCTGTTGCGCAGTCCCTGATACCCCAAAGCCTTCGATCAAAATGGGACAGCTAAGAGCGCCTGAATACAAGGCTCTGCCCCAGTGTCCCAGTACTTTTACCTTTTCCTCGCCTATAGAAGTAAAAGAATAAAGCGCGTGCGCGAAGCACGCGTATGCGATCGCGCTACGCTCACATGCGCGGGGTGGCGTTTTGCTTGGGACTACGGGACAGCCCGCGCTACACATGCCCTGTAGCTGCCCCTTAGAGCAAAACTCAGCTCGGACACGCAGGGACGATGGGACAAAGCCGGTCGCAATCATGCCGCCTTCCCCATCAACAACCCGCCAATGCACACATGCGCCTCATGCAGGCGCTGGTAGTAGGTCTCTCTACTACAGCCACAGTGGGTGTACTTCTGCGACAACAGGCTCTCCCCATTGCAGTAGTGCTCACGCACCACTTTCGCCAGCTGCGCCGGCAAGTGCTTGTTCACGATCAGCTCAATATCCGCAGACTCATCCAACAGCACCCGACTGCCGCGTGTCCCGCGTATCAGCTCCCCCTTGCACGCCATCAACATGGCGATCATGTTGCCGCCTCCGGCACCACCAATGGGCGAAGGCGAATGCAGGTCCTCGGCCCACAGCTTCAAAAGCTCATCGATTCGTCTAATCAAAGCAAGGCTCCTCGAAGTGTTCCTGCTGCAGCTCCTCCGCGCTGCCCCAGCCAACTGGCTTTTTGTAGGCCCAGGGGCGCTTTCCGCTTTTGCGCAGTGCGGGCAAGCGAACGCGACGCCAACCCAATCGATGCATGATCGCGCCGACGCGAATCTGCTCTGGCTTGCCCCAATGCCCAAAGTCCAGTTTCAGCGCCTGGCTCAATACATCACTGCCCGATGTCGTTTCACCAATCTGCGACTCTTCCAGCCAGGTCAGAATCGGCCCTTCCCACTCATCCACCACAAAGCGCTGGTCCTGCGCCTCGGCAAACATAGGCGCCTCATCCGGCGTCACCCACCAGATATCGCCCGCCTCAAAGCAGAACGTCGCTTCGGCCCAGAGTTGATCGCGCATCTCCTGCAGTTTCGGCAAGTCGACCTTGCTGCACGCCACCGGCCAATAACGCCTGTTGCCCGTGGTGTCCTTCAGATACTCGTCCTGGTTGGTGGTGCCGACAAAAACACACTGGCGTGCCACGTCCGCGGTCCTGCGGCCATAGCTTTCGCGGTAGGTGTCGGTCGATGCAGAGAAGAACTGCTTGGCCTTGGTGCTCTCAGCCTTGTTGAAACTGTCGAGTTCACCCAGCTCAACAATCCACTTTCCACGGATCGCCTGAAATGCGTCCTTATCACCCAAAGTGAACGGCGTATCCATGAACCAGTCGCCGCCGAGAATGCTCATCGCCGTCGATTTACCGGCCCCTTGCGCGCCCTCCAGAATCATCACCGAGTCTGCCTTGCAACCGGGCCTCATCACTCGGGCTACCGCTGAAATCAACCAGCGTTTTCCCACCTTCGAGCTGTAGTCGCTGGCAGGAACGCCCATCACGTCCGTCAACCAGGTCTCCAGCCGTGGCACTCGGTCCCATTCCAGCTTTCCCAGGTAATCCCGCACCGGATGAAACGCATGATCATGGGCAACCACGCTCACCGCTTCCATCACATGCCCAACCTTCACACGCAAGTTGTACTGCTGCGCGATCCACTTCATCACGCGCATATCATCGATGTCCGCCCAGTCTTCCGTACCGCTGCCGTAGGGTGCCGAGCGTGACTTGACGATCTTCGAACTGAAGGCGCTGTAAGTAATTACTCCGCCCCAACGCTCATCATTGCCCAGGATCAACTCAACGTTTTGCATGTGAGCAATCAGCGCCCCGCTCTCAGTGCGTGCCAACTGATTCTTCCAGCCGCCGGCAGCCGGCGGCTTGACCACCGCTAGCACCTGACGGCGGACCGCATCAAGCCCTTCGGCGACATGCAGATCGTTAAAGTCGGTCCACTTGTCCTCCCGCTCGCCAGCGAACATCGGTGCGACCACCTGCCCACCCACGATCAACGCCGCGTTGTTTGCCTTCTCTTCACCCGGGTTCCAGGCATCACCGTTGGGCCGCTTCGTCTTCCAGTCATCGTCCCGACAAACAATCAGCGGGCATCCGGGGAAGCGCTCGCGCATAGCCTTGCAGACCACCAGCAGGTTGCCCGCATCAAACGCGATGGCCACCGTTAGCGAAGTCGCCATGTGCAGGCTGGCGCCAGTCGCGTATCCCTCACACGCCAGCACCGGCTCGCCCGGCTCCGGGTGCGGCCCGATCAGGTGAAAGGCGCCCTCCTTCGACATGCCGTAAGGCCAGTAGGATTTATCCCGACCGGTGTCTGCCTGTTTGCTGGGAAATATCACCTGGAGGCCGACGATCTGATCACGCACATTGCACATCGGCACAAGAAGTGCGCCGGTACGCGGTGCGTAGCGAACGCCGATGCCAACGATCTGCTTTCGGTCCAGATACTCGCTGCGGCCCTTCTCAGGCATGCGCTCGAACAGCCCCGCCGCCCGGTTCGAGGCACGTCGTGCCGCGTTGACCTTGATATCGGCGGCGCGTCGTTTGGCGTCTTCCTGCCGAGCACGCATCACCTCTCGCTCGTCAGGCGACATCCGCCCGGCCTTCACCTTGATCTTATGCGTGTCGCCCGAACGCCAATCACCGAAACTGCCGAAGATGAGCGTTTCGCCCTTCTCAGTGAGGTGCTCGTGAACGACATACCAGCCGTTCTTTTCCTTACCCTTGTCTTGCACAGTCTTGCAGCGAGTCAGCTTGCCAAAAATCAACGGCTGCTCAGGTTCCAGACCGTGGTCAGCGAATTGACCCAGCACTTCATCTAACATGGCGAGCCTCCCGCTGTTCATCGATGGCCTGACAAAGCACGCACTGCGTGCAACCCGGTTGGGCCAGTCGACGAGCCTCCGGAATCCGATCGTCACACCCCTCGCAGAACAGGAAGGAATGGACCACCAATTCAGATTGGGCGACCCGGCGAGCGGCCAGTGCCTGATCGATTCGCTCCTGAACCAGGTCATTAGCAAAATCAGCGATATCAGCCAAAGTCACCACCCCGCGTCGTGTGATTGACGTACGTGGCGCGGTTGAACATCTCCAGCAGCCCTTGAATGCCGCGAAACACCTGCAAGCGAATGGCGGCCAGCTCCTGGTCAGTCACCACACCATCGCCAATGCTCTTGGCCCACGTCTCCGCCAGATTTGCCACCTGCCGGAAATACTCGGCGATACCAGTGGTCAACGTCTCGGGCATATCGTTGGTGTAGGCCTCAGCCAACTCCTGCCAGATCGTGTCCCCCACCAATGCATGCACCGCATCAAGAATGCGACGGTCCTTGGTCAACTCCAGGATCTCGCCAAATTCTTGAATGTTGACGCTGTGGCTGGGGTGCGTGGGTGAGAGCTTATGCTGCAGCGTGGTAGCGTTTCTGCCGGTGGTGGCGGCGATGGCAGCGGCGCCGCCGGGGTAATCCCGGGCAGCATGGTAAAGCGCCAAATCGAGCGGCAGCAGTTCCCGCTGTGCTCGTTCGACACAACTCAAAGCAATTCGGCTCATGGCATTAATCCCGTAAGTTGCCAGTGCCGCGCGACATGCAGTGGTGATACATTTGCCGCGTGGCTTGAAAGGGCCCAAACGCCGGCTAGATCTTCAGGATCGACACCGGCACCGTGCCGAGGCGAACAATCCGTTGCTCACCTCTGGCGCAACAGCTGCCCAATCTGTGGTGGAAAAGGCAGCAACACCAAGGCATCCGTGCCTTGGAAAGCGCGGTAAAGATCGACGGTTAGCATGTGGTGTGCCCGCCTATCTTTATCGCGACCCGACAGCGCTGTGGTGGTGCGTGCAGGGAGGAACTGGGCGGCCTTTTGGCCGCCTTTTTTCTAAGCGGCGTTCGACGATTTCACTACGTCGATAAGTTTGAAATGCTCAAGCACCTCCCTCATGGACACAAAGCCTTCACTTTCCCTCACCAACGCCCTGATTAAAGCGATGCTGGGATCCTTGCTAGCGTACTTCACATGCATTCGCAGATAGCTAATAGCGATTCCGCATCGCTGTGCATAAGCAACCTGCTCCGCTGCGTTCAAACCTGAAATGTAGCTACGTAATTTCATACCTTTCTCCTTCAATGGACGAAAATATAACCATATAGGTTAATTTTTTCAATACCCAAAAGGACATTCACCTGGTGGGTTAATCGGCTCAAAATCTGCTCATGAAAATTACAGATACTCGACTCCAGAATTTCCGCATGGCCATGGCTGACAAAAAGCTGCGCCTCACAGATATCGCGGACTTGTTGAGCAAGGCCCCAGCGCAAGTCAGTGCATTTGGAGGTAAGAACCCCACCAAAGGTATTGGCGATCAGATCGCTCGCGAAATTGAAAAAGCACTCAGCCTTCCTATTGGCTATCTCGACATTCCACATCATCTTGGCGACTTCAACAACGCTACCGTACTAAGTCACACCGGACGAAAACTGCCAGTAATCGGCTCTATTGCAGCAGGGGCGTGGTGTGAACCCCAAGGCAGTTTTGATCCCCAAGAAGCGGAGGAATGGATAGATGCTCCTGGTCCCGTCGGTCCACATGCGTTCATATTACGAATCGAAGGGATCAGCATGGAACCAAAATTCCAAGAGGGAGATAAAATTGTTATCGACCCTTCTCTTGACTTTGCTCCTGGGCATTTTGTAGCGGCAAAAAGGTCAAGCGATCAGGCAGCGACTCTCAAGCAATTAAAACAAGAAGGGGGGGAATTGTACCTTTTTGCTCTCAATCCAGACTGGCCGGATAGAATTATTAGAATGACAGAAGAGTGGAGCATCTGCGGACGTGCTCGCTGGAAAATCTCCGACTTATAGTCACAATACAGGTTAAAATTACATGGAATTTCAAGTCCTCCCTCCTAGAACAGCTCCCGACTACAACAAAAAAGAAAAATTCGCGCTGATACAAAACAGCTGGAACGACTTCAGTTTTGAAACACAATACAGCCTCGTATATTTAGGCCCACCAAACAAGAGGGCACACAATCTAATAGGCACGGTAAAAATACTTAAAAAAGGCCAAACCGAGAACGATCCGCTGCAACTACACAATGACTTCAACTATCTAGATGAAAATTTTATATCAGTTGGGCAGTCACTAGATTACTACGAAAGAATATCATCACTAGATGAAAACTTAAAAATTCAACTTCTTGAATCTCTTAACGACTTCGTTTACAACCCCAACCTAGGATCAGAGTTTCGAAATGAGGCCGGTTGGAAAACTTCATTATTTCGATACTTCGAAGAGAATGATAGCTTCTTAATTACAGCAAGCTCCCTACTAAAAAAGAACTTTGACAACCTTCAATCCAAGGATTTGATTTTTTCATTTTATGTGCCAGGCTGGGAGAATGAAATCAAGTTTGACTACTCACTCCCTGACTACGTAAACATCGTTGGTGGAATTTCACACCCGCTCCCAAGTCGAATAATTTCAATAATAGGTAGAAACGGATCAGGCAAAAGCACACTCTTAGCAAAAATTGCAAGAGTAGCCTACGGCAGCCTAAAAGACCGACAAAGCGGAACATTTGACTCAGTTGGAAGAATCAAACCAGAAAACATCAGCTTTCCAAGAATCATCACCGTCTCTTACAGTGCCTTTGATAGCTTCAGACTACCCGGATTAAAACCGACTATTGATGGCGAAGCAGATGAACGAGTCCAGATAGTTAAAGACATAAAAGAGGGGGTTGGTAGATTTGTATTCTGTGGTCTTAGGGATGTAGCAGCAGAACTGGACTCCGCACTGCAAACTGAGAATTTTATAGGACCATCAGTCCAGTTGCCCGATCGGGTTAGAACAACTCTCCTCAAGCCCGTAGAACGTTTAGCGGATGAATTCCACAACACACTTCTTTTAATTAGAGAAAACGATGCAAGTCACATATTAGATAGAGCTCTCCTCTGCATCTCAAGCGACCCTTCATTTTCATCCCATAATCATATTCTAACCACTGAACTGCTGCTATCCAACAACCCTCAAGAATTGTTTATGGAGTGGAGCACTGGACACAAAATAGTAATCCACATAATCGCAAAACTAGCGGCACACACGACTCAATCATCACTAGTATTGCTAGATGAACCAGAAACACATTTGCATCCGCCTTTACTAGCAGCAATGATGCATGCCATACGCATAATACTTGCGACGAAAAAAGCCTTTGCCATTGTCGCCACTCACTCACCTGTTGTGCTTCAAGAAACTATCGCTGCCCACACATATATTATAAGAAGAGAGGGTAACATCACAAGAACATCCCCACCAACAAAAGAAACTTTTGGCGAAAACATTGGAACCCTTACCGGTGAAACTTTTGGCCTAAACACAAGAGCTACGGACTTTCACGCGATACTTGATCAGCTTATATCTCGGTACCAAAATCTTGAGATAATTGAATACTTCTTCCAACCTCACGGACTTAGCATGCAAGCAAGAGCTTATGTAATGAGTCAGTTGGCTAGTAAAGGAAAACTGTGATGTGGCGCTTGGAGACCCCCACCAGCGATGACTCCTCTACTAACATTACTACAGCGTTAACTTACGTCAACGGCGCCGTGGTGCATCCGATATCAGAAAGCCAAAAAGCTCGAATATTAGAGCTTTATGAAGAGTATGATTCAAAGTCGGGAAACCCCCACAACGACCTTAAGGGCAATGATGTATGCCCCAACCTACTAAACGCCATTCAAAACGCATACAACCAAGTACAAAAGGGTGGTCGCCTCGAAGACTTTAGAAATAGAATCAAACTTAGCGCTGACAGCTGTCCTTATTGTGGATTCGGCCCTATTACCGATCTTGACCACCACCTACCAAACTCTTTATATAAAGCACACGCAATATATTCTAAGAACCTGATACCTAGCTGTCACGCCTGCAACAACATGAAGAGAGCTAAGGCTGGAGATGCAGCAACCGAACAATTCTCTCACGTTTACTTTGGTCAACGGCCGACAGAACCTTTCCTTACCGCTGACATTACTGTGAGCGAGAAAGGCATCGTGGTCAGGTACTCCATAAATAAAACCGCAGAGCTAGAACAAGAAGAGTTCGAAAGACTAAACTACCAATTCAATTCATTGGAACTCAATCAGCGCTATGTATCTCAAATAAATCTATTTCTTGGTTCACAAAGAACTGCTATTGAGGACTATGCCTCCATCAGCACAGAGGCTCTCAAACAATTCTTTAGAAGAAGTTATGACAACCAAATTAAAGATTTTGGGCTCAATCACTGGCAGACCGTCCTGTTAAAAGCACTAGCCGACTCCGATGAATTTTGCAGTGGTGGATATATACATTGTTTTGGAAGAAAGAATCTTAGGATTTAATTGCCATGACCGAAGCTTTTAATTTCCTGGTCGCGCGGCAGGGGCGTGACCAAGCTCTCCGGTGTACCTTCCCCAAGAATGCCGCTGCCTAGACTGCTCTCGATCGGTCGCTTGACAAGTTAACCTTTGAGGTTAATATTTGCTTTACTCTTCACCACAGAGCGAGGCAACACCATGCACACCACAGCTACCCTGCACGTCCACCCGGCCGCTGCTGACCCCTCCCGCATCTTCGAGATTCGCCGCCTAGCCCGCCAATCCGGCTGCGTATTCCTCCCTAGAAAACCCAAGCAAAAAACCCGCAGTGCCCCTGCTCCGTCCGATCCAAACAGCGGAGGGTCTGCAGCATGAGCAAGTTCAAACTCGACAATCGCGCCCTACAACTGCTCAGCGCCCAGGTCAATCTGAGCGGTACCTTCAACCATGTAGTCAGGTCAGCGCCCAAGCGTGAAGCCCTGGCGTTTCGCCTTAAGGTTGAACGCTACGCATCAGATACCCTCTTCATCGTCGAGCCGGGCAACGAACGCCACACGCTGACCTTGCCGAATGAAAGGAAGATGCACCTCAAGCTGGCCGACTTCATTGAAGAGATCGTCAACGGCCCTTTCGATGCCAACAACACACCCGACCTTATAAATATCCCGCACGCCAGTCGCAATTACGCCCGCTTCGATATCGAGCAAAAGCAACAGGTGTTCGACCTTGTACGTAACGGTGGTGCGGTGAGTCTCGATATGGGTTTTGAACTACCCCTACACGTCGCCTTGCATCGCACTAAAGCCCGTTCCGGTGTCACCATCATCATGAGCATTGGCGAAAAAAGGCCGCGCACCAAATGCTTCACCGTGTACGGCAGTGATGTCGAGGTCTACCAGAAAGTGGCCGAGTCCATTAACCACCTGGCGGCAGCGGCAACACCCGCCGCTCACGCGGCTTGAGGGGGATGTCATGGAACGCACTCTCGCCCAAGCCGCGAAGCACCTCGGTATGACTCGGCCCAAGTTGATCGACCTTATGCGGGCAAAGGGTCTACTCAATAACCGAAACCTACCCGCCTACCCGACCCGCGATCACGAATACCTGCGCGTCAAGGACAGCAACTGGTACCACGAAACCGCCGGCATGCAGTACAGCCAGTCAACCCGCGTTAAACAACCTGGCATGCACTGGCTGGCCGATCAACTGGGGCTGGATCTACCCGCTATTTCGGCAAACCACCGTGACGTGGCCTAGGGAATACGCTCGCCAGATCGTCGCGATGCGCACCCGGGAGGAGCGTAACGCCGCACTCCTCGAAGTACCGGAGCATCTGCGGGAGCTAACCAAACGACATTGCCTGAATTCTTGGAACCACCCGGCAAGAACACAACGCAAGGAGGCTCAGCAAGCCAATGCATAACACCAGCCAAACGCCGCTACGACTGCAACCCGCGCCGGAGTCAGCCACTGTGGAACTGCTTTACCGCACCTTCGGCGACGTACTGATCCCGCTGGAAAAAGTTCGCGAGCAGTACTTCCGCAACCTCAACGAGCAATCGTTCGTGGCCGAGATCAACAGCGGCCGAATCCAGCTCCCCATCACCACGCTGGACACCAGCCGCAAAGCGCCGAAATACGCACATATCAGGCATATCGCCTCACTGATCGATATCCGAGCCTATAAGGCGGATGAAGAAATGCTGCGACCACAGGACGAACCAACCGAGTAATCCCAGTTAACCCAACGGCTGCCACCACCAGCCAAAAAAACCACCAGGAGCACACCACATGACTTCAATTCAAATCTGCGCACTGATCAGCATCGTAATCGCACTTGGGATCCTCTACTGGGTCGGCTACAAGGGCGGCTTAACGGATGGACGAGCTGAGGGCTATGACGACGGCCACGCTCAGGGGTTTATGGAAGGAATGGACGAGGGCGAGTCAGCAAAGGTTACCGAGCTTGAGCAAGTCACCGAACGATGCCGGCGCCTCCAACTTATCTTGGATCTTCAACCACAAGATCAGCTTACCCTGTTAGCCATCGCCGAAAAGCTTAAGCTTGCGGCAGATACCTTCCGAGCAGTGAAATCAGAGAGCCAGGCAACGCAAGCACTTGCCTTACGTGACCAGGCACTGAGCATGGCTGCCCTGATGGATTCATTCGAGCTGGGGGATGCAGCATGAACTTCATCCTTACCCACACCGGCAAGCGCTTCGACCTGTTCGAACCCGACGCGGACATGATCGACCCAAGGGACATCTCGCACTCGCTGGCCCACCTGTGCCGCTTCAACGGCCACACCCGCGAGTTCTACAGCGTGGCGCAACACAGCTGCATCGTCGCCGAGCTAGTGCCGGAAGAACACAAACTCGCCGCCCTGCTCCACGATGCGCCCGAGGCGTACCTGGGCGACATGACCCGGCCGCTCAAGCAACGGATGCCTGTCTACCAAGGCTTCGAGGATGTCGTTTGGCAGCGCGTTTGCGAGCGCTTTGACCTGGCCCTCGAACTCCCCGATTGCATTCACCAGGCCGACATGATCGCGCTGGCCACCGAGCGCCGCGACCTCATGCCAACCGATCCGGCTATCTGGGATTGCTTGGTCGGCATCGAACCCATGGTTGAAACCATCCGCCCATGGCCTGCAGTAGAAGCCCGCAACACTTACCACCAGCGCCTGATGGACCAACTCGCTATCGAACACCGGAGGAAAGCGGCATGAAAATGGACCAGCACACCACCCAGACATCGGCCGCTTTGCTCTGCAACGCCATAGGCGTCAACACGCTGGAAACAAACAGTCTCTGCTGCGCAGCAGCAGGCACTATTGCCTCTCCCAACGCCACTGCCGAGGCACTTATACCCCACGAAAAGCTGCGCGAGGCAGCCACACTTGATGCAACGCTAATCGCTCAAAACCGCCCGCCCGCACAGCTTGTCGAGGGGTATAAGCCACTTCTGCCTGTTCAAGAAACTCCGCAACAGCAAGCCGTCGAAGTGTTCGAAATTGACGAGCGCGCCGAGTTCGGGAAAGAGTTTCCACCCCCCGAAGGACTGCAGTATTGCCAGCAACGCGGGACCTACATCAGGCCACCAGGTGCGAGTGCGTCCGACATGTTCGCCCGTGAGCATTACGCATACAGGGCAGGTTTTGCAGCGTGGACACGTCGAGCCTGGATGCACGCTGCTCTGTTCGACCGACAGCCTGCATGCCGGAAGCGCGAAGGTAGTCCGTTTTTTCCGTGCAGTGATCGACCGTGCGCAAAGGGGGTGCCACATGCTTAAGCGCACTTTCAAACACTTTCACTTGTGCTGCGGCCTCGGTAGCGGCGCGGCCGGATTCAGCGACTCCAAACCTGTGCTTGGCCCAGTCCAAGCCGAATGGCGTTGTCTGGGGGGCGTTGATGTTGACCCGGCAGGGTTGCGAGACTTCCAGATGATGACCGGTGTGCCTGGCACGCTGATGGATCTATTTACCCGCGAGCAATACACCGCGTTCCATGGTCAGCAGCCACCCTGCGGATGGAAAGAGGTAACCGCAGAGGATCTGCGGCGGGCCGCTGGCAACGAAGATCCTGACGCAGTGTTTATCAGCAGCCCGTGCAAAGGCGCCTCGGGCCTACTATCTGAAACCATGAGCCAGACGCCGAAATACCAGGCGCTCAACGAGCTGACATTACGTTGTGTATGGCTGATGTGCGAGGCCTGGAAGCATAACCCCGTATCGTTGATCGTGTTCGAAAACGTCCCACGCCTTGCTACTCGTGGTCGGCATCTACTGGACCAAATCAACAAGCTTCTTAGCTACTACGGCTACGCCGTGGCAGAGACTACCCATGACTGCGGCGAGATCGGAGGCCTCGCCCAAAGCCGCAAGCGTTTCCTGCTGGTGGCTAGACATGTCGAAAAGGTACCGGCTTTTTTGTACGAGCCGGAAAAGCGCAGCCTGCGTGCCGTGGGCGACGTACTGAGCCGTATGCCACTGGCCGGCGATATCGATCAGGCTGGTCCGATGCACCGGGTGCCCGCGTTGCAGTGGAAAACTTGGGTACGGCTGGCCTTGGTAGAAGCCGGGAAAGATTGGCGCAGCCTGAGTCAGTTTGCGATTGAGGACGGCCACCTGCGTGACTTTGTAATCGTACCGGAATGCCGCGCCGGTTATCTCGGCGTGCATGAATGGCAGGACACCGCCGGTACCGTGACAGGCCGGTCGAGTCCAACCAGTGGCAAATTCTCAGTTGCTGACCCACGACCTACCAGCAAGTTTGAATACACCCAATATGGTGTGCTGCCCTATGACCGACATTGCGGTGTTGTCACCGGGCAGCGAAGCCCTGGCCAAGGGACATTCAGCGTTGCGGATCCTCGCATGAGCGGTGAACGCCATAACAACGTGTTCCGCGTCATGCGCAACGACCATCCCGCCGGCACTGTCACAACGGGTCACGGGCCAAGCTCCGGCGGCCAAGCCGTGGCCGACCCTCGGCAACCGTCAAAAGGCTTCGGCAAGTACCTGGTCACGGACTATAACAAGCCGGCCGGCACCGTTATCGCCGGGAGCACCACCGGACAAGGCGCTTTCGCCGTGGCAGATCCCGCCTACAAAAAATCGCTCCCCAACGCCAGCACGCAAAAGCTTCGTATCACTCCCTGGAGCGACGCCGCCAAAACCGTCACCGGCTCGCAACAGGTTGCCAGCGGTGCTTTATCTATCGCAGATCCGCGCCCGGGCATGTCGCGCACAAAGGGCGACGCCTATCTGACTGGCGGGCATTACGGTGTGGTCGATTGGAAAGACCCAGCAGGCGCCGTCTCCGCAAGTGCCTGCCACGACAATGGTCGCTGGTCGGTTGCAGATAAGCGTATGCCGGCGTCCAACGACCGATTGACTTGCATGATCACCAGCCTCGACGGCACCTGGCACCGCCCCTTCACCACCCTAGAGCTTGCCGCACTGCAATCGCTCTTTGATCCTGAGGAACATTGGTCAACAGATTCGCAGACCGCTCATGAAATTCAGGTGATGCAGCGTGTGCGCAGGATCGAGCAGGCACAGTTCTTCCTGCTGGACGGCATAAACGACGGCAATCACCGGGAGCGCATCGGAAACGCAGTACCGCGGGCTGCAGCGAAAGCTATGGCCGACGTGTTCGGCATGACGCTGCTGCTTTCTGAGGCTGGTGAGACGTTCATGCTCAGCAACGTGTCGGTCTGGGTGCAGCCAGTGGCGATTGCCTTGAGCGTGGCGAAACAGGAGGCTCACGTATGAGCGCTGAAACAGAACAATCCCCCAACGACTTCAAAGCCTACGATTCCTCTGTCATTGGATCACATGAATCACTGACCAGGCCCCAATGGACCGGGGAGAAAACACAATGAGCGCTGCTGAAAAACTCGATTTCCACATCACGCCAGGTGCGTGGTTCCGTCAGGATCTGTTGTATCCAGTGTTCGGTTTGAGCACTGAAGCGGTTCGCAAATACCGTACACGCGGACTTTGGCTCGAAGGCAAACATTGGCGCTACGACCCCGCCAACGTGATCGTCTACAACCGCGCAGCCATTGAACGCTGGATGGAAGGGAAACCATGATCGACAAGATGCCGACCGGCGTTGAAATGAACGGCAAGCAACTACGCATCTGGTTCATTTTCAATGGTCAACGGTGCAGGGAACCCCTCGAAGGGATTTCGAAAGTAAACAAGGCTGCGATCGCGTACGCCGACAACAAGCGCCGCACCATCCTCGCGGAAATCAAAGAGGGTCGCTTCGACTACGCGGCCCACTTCCCCAATTCGCCCAGGGCCTCTATGTTCACCGGAACAGGCGGTCCTTCGCTAAAGCGATCCGTGAAGGAAGGTATTGATCGCTGGCTGGAGGTGCAGCGTGCGCTCAAAGCTTCTAGTACCGTCGTCAACTACGTCAGCAAAGCCGGGCACGTCGACAAGAAGTTCGGCAAACGCAGGATCGTCGACATTAGCAAGAGTGACATCGAGCTGTTTCAAGCGCAGCTGCTAAAGCAAGGCCTGGCCCCGAAAACTGTGAACGACATTTTCACCGTCGTTCGCGGAGTGTGGGCTGATGCATTCGGCGACGGCATCCTGAAAGCCAATCCGCTCGACCGGATCAGCAACGTCGGGGCCGACGTCGACCTTGAGCATGCCGACCCTTTCAGTCGCGCAGAGATCGAGTTGATCGGCAAAGCGGATCCAGATCGACAAGCTGACGCCCGGATGATTGAGTTCAACTGCTGGGCCGGACTGTCCCTGTCTGAACTCATTGGGCTCGCCGTTGAAGACATTGACCTTGAAGCCGGCTTGTTATACGTGCGCCGGGCATTGGTTGTCGGAGAGTTCAAAGTCCCCAAAGAGCGCTCCAGAGTACGGGTGGTCGAGCTGATCGACCCTGCCCTCGTCTTGATGCGGGAGATTGTTGCCGCCGCCAAGGAAGCGCATACAGTTGAGATCAACGTCATCCAGCGCGACAACATTACCTCTAAAAAAATGAAGGTGAAGTTTCTTTTTCGCAGCTCCACCAGCGGTAAGCTGTGGAGCGGCAAGACATTGAGCAAGTGGTTTACTGCCCATTTGAAAGT
The DNA here is from genome assembly GCF_040310305.1 of Pseudomonas sp. HY13-MNA-CIBAN-0226. Lineage (NCBI taxonomy): Bacteria > Pseudomonadati > Pseudomonadota > Gammaproteobacteria > Pseudomonadales > Pseudomonadaceae > Pseudomonas > Pseudomonas sp. HY13-MNA-CIBAN-0226. The sequence continues at coordinate 70,318 of NZ_JBEOPS010000023.1, read as the reverse complement.
GGCAGAAGTCCGCCACCGCGGTGCCAACCAATGTCGCCACACCTTTGCCAGTCAAATGCTTTCAAGCTACGTTCCGGTTGAGTGGGTCGCTCGCCAGCTCGGGCACTCGGATACCACAATGGTTAGAAAACACTACGGAAGGTGGATCCCAAGGGACACCAAAAGCATGGCAGGCATCGTTTCGAAAATGCTTGGCTTTAGAAACAAATGAAATAACAGCACCCCGTAGCTGTTCAAGGAAAGCAAATTCAAAGTTAGCACGGAATTTTATGTCCGATACAACGACGCAAAAAATAAAGAAACATACAGATGTGTCTCAGTTAGTTAACAAACAAATGGCGGTGTAAAGTCAGCGGACAGAAAGTATCTACCATACATCGGAAGCCAAAGCTTTGGTGTCCGTATCTCATCCCCCATAGTGAATTGGTCCTACAATCTAAAACAGGTCATTGGCTCTTACTTTGCCAACCCCTGGAGAATTGAAATGGACCCACCACCGATTGATGATGGAACCGACACCGATTTATCCGGTGATTGTGACGACTTTAGCGATTGTGAAGTCGACGATTTGATGTTCGGGTATGTTGCCTTGTGTGGTCATTCCGAGCATCAACCTGCTTGGACTGGCGATACACAAAAAGACTTGAACTTGGCACAAGCAGATGTGTTATCCCATAAAAATATATTTCCGTCACACCAACCATTCGCAGTCTCTTCTGAATCAGCTGAAGAGATCGTCCGCTGTTGGCAAATGCAGGATATGGAAAACGATTCACGAATCGAAATAACTGACTTTCAAATGAAGAGCCTGGTGCAACCATGAAACCTCAATTCAGAATTCAACTAATGCGAATTTTGCCCAGTCCTGACGCAATAATGGGAGAGCTATATGTAAATGGGCAGCTTGTCGCTTTCACTCTTGAACTGCCGTGGAAAGATAACAAGCCCGACATCAGTTCCATCCCGGATGGCGAATATGGATGTACGTTGCGATATGACAAGAGCAGGGACACGAATTTTACGATTCAACTAGAAGGAACGGGGCCTCGGTCGGGCGTGCAAGTTCATGTGGGCAACAGACCCGACGATTCTAGCGGCTGCATTCTGGTGGGCCTGAATGCAAAATATTCGAAGAACTTAATAGGATCGTCACGAGACGCGATCGTCAAATTGAAAAATATTTTCTACGGATCAGAAAATCCGATTGCCTGTCCTGACTTATTAATAAACATTAAGATTCAGAGCATTCCACAATCTCTTAGATACTATCCAACTTACACCGAAAAATCTTACTATTTTACGTATGGTAATGGCGCATGGAATATCGCCGGAGGAACTGCCGCCGCGAGATACGAAGACATAATAAGAGACCTGAAGTGGATCATTTCGAAATCTCCCGAGGATAGTTCAATTAAAGGTAGGTATGTGCGCTGGGGCATACTTGGTGGTACAGCAATGCAGATATCGAAAGACCTAAAATACTGGACCACTGTCGCGCCAGATGATTTATTCACAAGAGAACCCATATTGAAAGATTCTTTCTGGGAAAAATTGAAAACTCAAGGAATGGGATTAAAGTCCCTCTTGGAAAGCAGTAAATCAGCACCTCCTAATTTGATTCAGTTTGATCATGTTTCACCTGAACCAGGTCCTCCTGATCCGGTGTCAGATGCAGATGACGGAAACAATGACGGTATTATTGAGCTAGATATGACAGGTGATAACGAAGGTGCAGTCGTCGATATGGACCAGGCAGACACCTACGATGATTATTCAGATTATGACGATCGTGATGATGGTGACGATGGTGGCGGTGATAGCCGAGATGGGGATTAGTCTGAATGTATCGCTATCTAATGGCCGTAGGGTCAACACCCTCAGAAGAATCCGGAGGACACTGCACTTTGCTACCAGGCCTTAGAAACGAAATGGTGAATTTTTGCCCTAAAAATGCCCTAACAACAGCAGCAAATACGAAAAAGCCCCTGTAATCTTTAACGATTACAGGGGCTTAGTCTTTTTCAATAATGGCGGAGAGATAGGGATTCGAACCCTAGGTACCGGTGAAGGTACAACGGATTTCGAATCCGTCCCATTCGGCCACTCTGGCATCTCTCCAACGGCGCGCATCATAACAACACTTTCGCCGGATGCGAAGCCCCTAAGCGAAATATTTCTGTGGTATCAGATGCTTGCGTCGATTAAAGCGGTACGCCCAGACGGTTGGCGACTTCTTCGTAGGCTTCGATGACGTCACCGAGGCCCTGGCGGAAGCGGTCCTTGTCCATTTTCTTGCCGGTGGCCTTGTCCCACAGGCGGCAGCCGTCCGGGCTGAACTCGTCGCCCAGGACGATGGAGCCGTCGCTGAATACGCCGAATTCCAGTTTGAAGTCGACCAGCAGCAGGCCGGCGTCGTCGAACAGTTTGCTCAGGACTTCGTTGACCTTGAGCGACAGTTCTTTCATGCGAACCAGTTGCTCGGCGGTGCCCCAACCGAAAGCCACCACGTGGGATTCGTTGATGAACGGGTCGCCCTTGGCGTCGTCCTTCAGGAACAGTTCGAAGGTGTAAGGGTTGAGCTTCATGCCCTCTTCGACGCCCAGGCGCTTGACCAGGCTGCCGGCGGCGTAGTTACGCACGACGCACTCGACCGGGATCATGTCGAGTTTTTTCACCAGGCACTCGTTGTCGCCCAGCAGCTTGTCGAACTGGGTCGGCACGCCGGCGGCTTCGAGTTTTTGCATGATGAAGGCGTTGAACTTGTTGTTCACCATGCCTTTGCGGTCGAGCTGTTCGATGCGCTTGCCGTCGAACGCCGAAGTGTCGTTACGAAACAGCAGGATCAAGCGGTCAGCGTCGTCGGTCTTGAAAACCGATTTGGCTTTGCCGCGGTAGAGTTCTTCACGTTTTTCCATGATGGGCTCCGCTTGCTAAGTAGGTGGGCTAGGCGATGTGTCGCCAGTCGAGCCCTGAATCTTGATCGGCCAGTTGCAGCCAGTCCGGGTCGCACCCGAGGGTGTCGACAAAACATTGCCGGGCCAGCTGCGGCAGGTTGTTCTTGCTGCTCAGATGGGCCAGGACCAGGTGTTGCAGGCCTTGCCAGCCCAACTCGGACACCAGGAATGCCGCCTGGTGGTTATTCAAATGTCCCAGTTCGCCGCCCACCCGCTGCTTGAGAAAGTACGGGTAGTGACCGCGAGCCAGCATGTCACGGCAATGGTTGGACTCGATCATCAATGCATCGAGGTCCTTGTAGCCATCCAGCACCCTGTTGCAGTACGACCCCAGGTCGGTCAGCAGGCCGAAGCGCCGCTCACCATCGCTGAACACGTACTGCGTCGGTTCCTGTGCATCATGGGCCACGGCAATGACGCCGATGCTCAGTGCGCCGATCTGCAGTTGCTCGCCGCCGGCCAGCAGGCCAGCAGGTTCAATGGGTTTGCGCATCCCGCGCAGGGTACCGCGACTGAGGTAGACCGGCAGATTGTAGCGCCGAGACAGCAAACCCACGCCATGCACGTGGTCGGCATGTTCGTGGGTCACGAGTATCGCGCTCAGCTGCGCCGGGTTCACACCCAGGCGCAACAGGCGTTTTTCGGTTTCCCGCAGGGAGAAACCACAATCCACCAGCACATACGTATCAGCGCTGGCTATCAGCGTGCCGTTCCCTTGGCTACCGCTGCCGAGAACGGCAAAACGCATGAGATCAGCCCAGGTTGTCCTGAATCACGCTCAACACTTTGCGCGCCACATCAGCTGGCGCCACGGTGTTGATGTTCTTCTCGACGGTGACCTGGACGTTTTCACCCACCTTGCTCAGGCGAACCTGATAACGCTCGGCGCGGGCTTCAACTTCTTCCTTGTTCGGCGCGCTGCCGAACAGGCTGCTGAAGAAACCAGGCTTGTCGTCTTTCTTCTCGGCCTTTTCAGCCAGGTTGATGTAGTACAGGCCCAGGCTGCGGTTGATGTCTTCAACTCGCCATTCGCCCTGTTCCAGCGCACGACCGACACTCGACCAGGCGCGGTCCAGGTCGTTGCCGATGTTCAGGACCGGGTTGCCGCTGCCGTCTTCGCTCAGGCTGACGCGGCTTGGCGTATCGAAATCACGCGAAGCCAGCATGGAGACCGAACCGCCCTTCTCGGAGATACGGCTCATGCTCGCGAGCATGTCGTCGACCAGTGCCGCGTCCAGGCCGGTGTTGACCGAACGGTTGGTGAACTCGACATCGGCAGTGCTGCCCGCAGGACGTTCGGCGCTGACCACGTAGATTTCACTGGTATTGCGCTGCACGCCCGGCTCGATGCGCACCCGCACGCGGGTTTCGCTGTCGCTGCCGACACCGGCAGCGCTCAGGCGCTTGGCCATGGCGGCGGACAGTTCGTCGGAATGCTGCCAGGTGGTGGTGAATTCGCCGGTTTGCGGGCGCTGTTCGTCCAGGCGGAAGCCGTTGTCCTGGAAGAACTGCACGGCCACTGGCCAGGCTTCTGCCGGTGGATTCTGCGCGACGATCCAGCGAGTATCACCACTCTTCTGCAACGAGTAGGCACTGGCGTCAGCCGCCGCGGTCAGCGGTTGCGGACGAGGCACGACGTACTCGCCCTTGACGGAGTCATCGGCCACGTTGCGCGGGATCGGCAGCAACGGGTCCAGGCGCTTGGCGGTGGTGACATCCGGTGGCAGTTGCATCGGTGCAGTCTGTTGCGCTTCTAGGTAATCGCTACCACGGTCACGGAAATAACCTTCCGGGCCCCAGACCCATCCACAGCCACTGGTGCTGGAGATGATCACGGCTAGTGCGGAAAGTCCGGCCAATCGCTTCATGCGTAATACTTCCTCAATTAAACCAGGACGCCGGACTGGCGCATGGCCTGCCGCAGCGGTTCGTGACAGGCAGTGCTGAGCCAGGTGAGCGGCAGACGGATACCGTCCGGCATCAAGCCCATTTCATGCAGCGCCCATTTCACGGGAATAGGGTTGGATTCGATGAACAGGGTTTTATTGAGTGGCATCAGCTTTTCGTGAATGGCGCGGGCCGTGACGGCGTCGCCTTTCAGAGCGGCATTGCACAGGTCGGCCATGGCGCGCGGGGCCACGTTGGCGGTCACCGAAATGTTGCCCTTGCCGCCCATCAGGATCAGTTCGACGGCGGTCGGATCATCACCCGAGATCACCAGGAAGTCTTCGCTCACGCCATCGAGGATGGCCTTGGCACGGGACAGGTCGCCGGTGGCTTCCTTGATGCCGATGATGTTCTTCACAGTCGACAGGCGAATCACTGTGTCGGCCTGCATGTCGCACGCGGTGCGGCCAGGCACGTTGTAGAGGATCTGCGGGATGTCGACAGCTTCGGCGATGGCCTTGAAGTGCTGGTACAGGCCTTCCTGGGTCGGCTTGTTGTAATACGGCGTCACCAGCAGGCAGGCGTCGGCACCCGCGGTCTTCGCGTTGGTGGTCAGCTCGATGGCTTCGCGCGTCGAGTTGGCGCCCGTACCGGCGATCACCGGAATGCGCCCCGCAACCTGCTTCACCACGAAACGAATCACTTCGATGTGCTCGTTCACGTCAAGGGTGGCCGATTCACCTGTAGTGCCGACCGCCACGATGGCGTGGGTGCCGTTTTGCAGGTGAAAGTCCACCAGTTTGCTCAGGCTGTCCCAGTCGAGACGACCCTGTGCATCCATGGGTGTGACCAGTGCCACCATACTGCCCGCAATCATGCAACCGCTCCTGCCGGAAAAAGAGAGCGGTAATGGTACTGGCGCCAAGATGCTTGTACAAGCGAAGTACTGCGCTGCTGCCATTCCCCTTGGCGCCGCTTTTCGCTACCCTTCAGACTTTGATCGGTACTGATAAGCTCGTACGCCGGGTTCCAGCCTCCATTTTCGGCATCATAAGCCCCGATCCAGCGTTGCCACCCTTCGCTCTTGCCTCAATAGAGCACGTTGCAACCTGCCATCGGGTTTTCTGAATTCGCATCCGCAGGCTCGTGCACGGTAAAAAAGCCCGTTGAGGTATCGACCGCTCATCGCTTTAGGAATGCTGCATGTCCACCCCCACAGTTCGCGAACAATTCCTTGTCATCAGTGCCCTCGGCGCCAACCCTATGGAGCTGACTAACGTCCTGTGCCGCGCCAGCCATGAAAATCGCTGCGCCGTGGTCACTTCTCGCCTGACCCGTCATGGCGAGTGCAGTGCGTTGGTCCTCGAGATCTCCGGCAGCTGGGACGCCCTGGCTCGCCTCGAAGGCAGCCTGTCGGGCCTGGCCAAGAAGCACGCCTTCACCGTCAACGTAGTGCGCAGCGCAGCCCTGGAGAATCGTCCTCAGGCCCTGCCGTACGTCGCCTACGTCAGCTCCGCCTATCGCTCGGACATCATCAACGAGCTCTGCCAGTTCTTCATGGACCATAACGTCGAGCTGGAAAACCTCACCTGCGACACCTATCAGGCGCCTCAGACCGGCGGCACCATGCTCAACGCCACATTTACCGTGACCCTGCCTGCCGGCGTGCAGATCAGCTGGTTGCGCGATCAGTTCCTGGATTTCGCCGATGCGCTGAACCTGGACGCACTGATTGAACCGTGGCGCCCACAGAACCCAATGTAAGGAAGCTTTTCATGGCCGTTGCCATCGACCAACCGGTTGCCGACTTCGAAGCACCCGCCACCAGCGGGCAAACCGTCAACCTCGCCAGTCTCAAGGGCAAGCAGGTGGTGATCTACTTCTACCCCAAGGACAGCACGCCAGGCTGCACGACCCAGGGCCAGGGCTTCCGTGATCAGCTCGAGGCGTTCAAGGCGGCCAATACCGAAGTGTTCGGTGTGTCCCGCGACAGCCTCAAGTCCCATGAGAACTTCAAGGCCAAGCAGGCTTTCAACTTCGAGCTGATCAGCGACAAGGAAGAAGCGCTGTGCCAGCTGTTTGATGTGATCAAGCTGAAGAAGCTGTATGGCAAGGAGTACATGGGGGTGGATCGCAGCACTTTCCTGATTGATAAGGACGGTGTGCTGCGCCAGGAGTGGCGTGGTGTGAAGGTGCCGGGGCATGTGGATGCGGTGTTGGCGGCGGCTCAGGCCTTGAATAAAGCGTGACCCTTGAAAAGATCGCAGCCTTCGGCAGCTCCTACAGAGAAATTTGCGAGCTCCTGTAGGAGCTGCCGAAGGCTGCGATCTTTTACAGTTTAAAGCAGCGGCGCCACCACCGGCTCCTTGCGCGGCCACGCATCCAGCACGGCCTTGAACAGCGTCGCCAGGGGAATTGCAAAGAATACCCCCCAGAAGCCCCACAACCCGCCAAACAACAACACCGCGCAGATGATCGCCACCGGATGCAGGTTCACCGCTTCCGAGAACAGCAGCGGCACCAGCACGTTGCCGTCCAGCACCTGGATGATGCCGTAGACTGCCATCAGGTAGATGAACTGATCGCTCCAGCCCCACTGGAACAGCGCAATCAGCAAGACCGGCACCGTCACCACCACGGCGCCGACGTAGGGCACTACCACCGAGACGCCGACCAGCAACGCCAGTAGCGCTGCGTAGTTAAGGCCCAGCACCACGAAGCCGATGTAGGTCGCGCCGCCGCAAATGAAAATCTCGATGACCTTGCCGCGGATGTAATTGGCAATCTGCCGGTTCATTTCATGGGCCACGCGGGTGATCAGCGCCCGCTCCCGAGGGAGATAGCCGCGGACCCATTCGCCGATCATTTCCCGGTCCTTGAGGAAAAAGAACACCAGGATCGGCACCAGGACCAGGTAGATCATGATGTTCACCAGCAGCGGCAGGCTGGACAGCGAGAACGTCAGCGCCCACTGGCCGAAATTACCGATCTCGCCCCGCGCCACTTCAATTGCCCGTAACACCTGCTCGTCCGATACCAGATGCGGGTAGCGTTCCGGCAGCAGCAACAGCAACGACTGCCATTTGGCGAGCATGCCGGGCAGCTCGTTGAACAGGGTGATCAGCTGGTGCCAGAGCAACGGCACCACGACGACGATAAACACCAGTAACACACCCATGAACAGCGCGAACACCAGGCCCACCGCGACGCCACCGGGTACGCGCAGGCGTTCTAGCGTCACCACCAGGCCCTGCATCAAATAAGCCAGCACCATGCCTGCAAGCACAGGCGCGAGCATCCCGCCCAGGGTCAGGACTGCGGTAAATGCCAGGAACAGCAGCACCGCCAGCACCACGGCTTCTTCGTCGGAGAAATAGCGCTGAATCCAGTCGCGTAACACTTTGAACATCAAAAATCCTTAAGAAACGAACCCAACGCAGTTCAGGCTTTTTTCAACCAGTAGCGGTACACGCCTGCTTCATCTTCTTCGCGAAGCAGCGTATGACCGGCCAATCGGGCAAAGGTGCGAAAGTCGCGCTGCGACCCCGCATCCGTGGCGATGACCTTGAGTACTGCGCCGCTGGCCAGGCGATTGAGTTCGAGCTTGGCCTTGAGCAGCGGCAACGGGCAACTCAGGCCGCTGGCGTCCAGCTCGGCATCATGGGCTACAGCTTCAGTCATTGCATCACTCCGGGTCTGGCGGTTGAACGGCTTAGAATATCTGGTCCGAAGGCAAGTGTCCGGCTACAGTAAGGTCTTTGTCGACTAAGGCTTTGTGCATGACCTTTCTGCGCCCTACCCTGCTGACGCTCGCTTGCCTGCTCGCCTCACCGGGCTTCGCCGACGACCTGCCGTCACTCGGCGACGCCAGTTCTGCCATCGTCTCGCCGCAACAGGAATACCAGCTGGGCCGCGCCTGGCTCGCCCTGTTGCGCAGCCAGGTCTCGCAACTCAACGACCCGCAGCTCAAGGATTACGTCGAATCCAGCGTTTATCGCCTGGTGGAAACCAGCCAGGTGAATGACCGGCGCCTGGAGTTCATCCTGATCAACAGTCCGCAGCTCAACGCCTTTGCGGCGCCCGGCGGGATTATCGGGGTCAACGGTGGCCTGTTCCTCAATGCCCAGACCGAAGGCGAATACGCCTCGGTCCTCGCGCACGAATTGGCTCACTTGTCGCAGCGCCATTTCGCCCGTGGCGTTGAAGCGCAACAGCGCATGCAGGTGCCCATGATGGCCGCGCTGCTGGCCGGGATCGTGATCGCTGCAGCCGGTGCCGGCGATGCCGGGATCGCCGCAATTGCTGGCAGCCAGGCGGCGGCGATCCAGGAACAGCGCCGCTTTTCCCGCCAGAACGAACAGGAAGCCGACCGCATCGGCATTCTCAATCTGGAAAAAGCCGGTTACGACCCGCGCTCGATGCCCAGCATGTTCGAACGCCTGGGGCGCCAGTACCGCTTCGACGCCAAGCCCCCGGAATTCCTCCTGACTCACCCGGTCACCGAATCGCGCATCGCCGATACCCGTAACCGGGCCGAGCAGGCTAAAGCCGGCGGCATCGAAGATACGCTGCGCTACCAGCTGATTCGTGCCCGCGTGCAACTGGTTTACGAAGAAACCCCGGGCCTGGGTGCCAAGCGTTTTCGTGCTCAGCTGGAAGAGAATCCGAAAAGCGACGTTGCCCGTTATGGCCTGGCAATCGCCCAGATCAAGGGCGGCCAGCTGAACGAAGCGCGGGAGAACCTCAAGCTGCTGCTGGCCAAGTCGCCCAACGAGATCATCTACAACCTGGCGCAAGTGGACCTGGACATCACCAACAATCGCCTGGCGGATGCCCAGGCGCGGGTGGACCGGATGCTTACCCAGTACCCCGGCAACTACCCGCTGAACCAGGTGCGCGTTGACCTGCTGCTCAAACAGAACCGCGCAGCCGACGCCGAGAAGGCGCTGGAAGGCCTGCTCAAGTCCCGCCCTGATGATCCGGACGTGTGGTACCAGGTGGCAGAAACCCGCGGCCTGTCGGGCAACATCATCGGCCTGCACCAGGCGCGTGCCGAGTACTTTGCACTGGTGGGCGACTATCGCCAGGCCATCCAGCAACTGGATTTCGCCAAGCGCAAGGCAGGCAGCAACTTCCCGCTGTCGTCGCGCATCGATGCGCGTCAGCGTGAGCTGATGGAACAGGAACGAATGGTCAAGGACATGATGGGCTAAGCGGCCCGAGCATCAATCTGCGCACATAAAAAAACCGCCTCTCTCGAGGCGGTTTTTCATTCAGCCAACAACCGGTGTTATTCCGCCAGCTTGAAGGTGATGAAGCTGGCACGACCCTGACGCAGGACTCGCATCGACACCGAACGATTCTTCGGCAGCGCCTTGGCGATCTCGGTGAACTCCTTGGTGGAACCGATCGCCTGGTTGTTCAGGTGAGTGATCACATCATTGGGCTGCAAGCCGATCAGCGAAGCAGGACCGTCCTGGACTTCCTTGATGATCACGCCACCCTTGAGGTCGTAGGTTTTCTTCTGCTCGGCAGTCAGCTCGGCTACCGAGACACCCAGGCGATTGCTGCTGCGCTCGACGCCGGATTTAGCCAGGGTCTCCAGCTCTTTGCCTTCTTCCGGGATCGCGCCAACGATCAGTTCCACATTCTGGCGTTTGCCGTCACGGATCACTTCGAGGTTGGCCTTGGAACCTGCCTTCAGCGCGCCCACCAGGTGCGGCAGGTCCGCAGACATGACGATCGGTTGACCGTTCATGGTGAGGATCACGTCGCCGACCCGCAGGTCGCCCTTGGCAGCAGGGCCGTCATCCTGGATCTGCGCAACCAGTGCTCCGGCCGGCTTATCCAGGCCAAACGACTCGGCAAGATCCTTGTTCACTTCCTGAATGACAACGCCCAGCCAGCCGCGGCTGACCTTGCCACCGCTTTTCAGCTGGTTGGACACATCCATGGCCACATCGATCGGGATGGCGAACGAAACGCCCATGAAGCCACCGGAGCGGGTGTAGATCTGCGAGTTGATCCCCACCACTTCACCGTTCAGGTTGAACAGCGGACCACCGGAGTTACCCGGGTTGATCGGCACGTCGGTCTGGATGAATGGCACATAGTTTTCGTTCGGCAGGCTGCGACCAATGGCGCTGACGATGCCTTGGGTCACGGTGTGGTCAAAGCCGAACGGCGAACCGATGGCAACCACCCACTGGCCCGCCTTCAGGTCCTGGGACTTGCCCAGTTTCAGAACGGGCAGGTCCTTGCCTTCGATCTTCAGCAGGGCCACGTCGGAACGTGGATCGGTGCCGACCAGCTTGGCTTTCAGTTCGCTACGATCGGCAAGCCGCACGAGAATCTCGTCGGCATCGGCGATCACGTGGTTATTGGTGAGAATGTAGCCGTCAGACGAGATGATGAACCCCGAGCCCAGGGATTGCGCCTGCTGGCGATCGCCCCTTGGCGAGCGCGGCGAGCGTGGCTGCGGCATGCCGCGTTCAAAAAACTCGCGCAGCATGGGCGGCAGGCCTTCGAGGTCGGGCATGTCCTCGGCAGATACTTTGCGGTCCGGCAATTTTTGCGTGGTACTGATGTTGACCACAGCGGGCGAGGCTTGCTCGACCAGTTGGGTAAAGTCAGGCAACTCGACCGCCTGTACGGCGACGGCCTGCCCGAGCACCAGCACAGTGGCGACAATGGAAAGGTAAGACTTCAAGCGTGGTATCGACATACGGCTCCCGTTACAACGAGCATGATTAAGCGATATGGAGCAAGGAACACCGGGAAAGATACGCCGGTATTTTTGTTCCGGGAACAACAAACAAGGCCAGAGCCGAGAGGCTGTGACCTATAAAAAATTCTGGAGTGTTTTGCAAACTGAAATGCTCACGAAACATTTCGCTATCGACTCACTACTTGGCTGCAGTGGCATCAGTGCGCATGGACAGCGCGATTCGCTCAGCGGTGCCAATCGGAATCTCACCGACGACCGTTACCATGATTTCGCCCTCAGGCGTGGTCAAGCGCCGCGAAACCGCCACAGTAGGCCCCAACTGCGTGCGTGTGTCAGTCACGGTTGCACCGTTCAGAGGTTCCAGGAATACCGAAAATCGAGACAGGCCGTCGTCATACATCAGGCTGCTGACCTGAGTCTTCGTCTGGAGATCCTTGTGTGCAGAGCTGCTGACCAGTTCAAACCCAGGCGGCAACCAATCCGAACGCCAGGCTTGCGCAACGTTCGCTGCAGAAGTCTTGTCGCCATCGGCGACAATCATCTTGCAGTCGGCGCCCGCTTGCAAATCACTGTCGGAAGGTACGTCGGAAGTATTGAGCTGGGTGAACTGGAAGCGTTCCAGCAACTGCCCCTTATCATTCAACAACAATGATTTGAGTGGCAGGCCGGTTTCCTTATCAAGATGCAGCTCGAAACCGTAGCGATGCTGATCCCGCGGCGTCAGCGCAACAATCACTGCTGGACGCCCGGCCACACGCGATTTGCCGATCACGGCAATTTCATACCAGTTCTTGAGCTTTTGTGGATCAAGTGCACGAGCAGCAGACTTGGAGGATTCCCCAAGCCCTGCAATCAGGGTGCCGCTGACGCATTGAGTACGCCCATCAACACGTACGACTTCCTGAGCCGAGCCGTCGAGCTGGAGTAGACGCTCGCGGACCTTGCCATCCTGGACACGATGCCAGATGTTGTGGGTAGAAAAACTACCGTTACGCTCGTAGACAAAAGTACCGTTAAAGCTTTGCGTCTGCTCGGCATGGCCCAGCCGGGTCAACCAGTCCTGGGCTTCATCCGCGTGGGCTGGAACAATGAACCAGCCACTGAGCAGAAGCGAAAGTAGAGGTATGGCGCGCATGATCCTCCTTAACGGTTTTCCAGGCTTGCTGCACGAGCGTATGGCAGTGCGCTTTCAGTACCTTTTAACGCAGCTTCCTGAGCGTGTTGGCGCAGGTAGGTCGGCAGACGCTGGTCGTGCCAGCCTGGCTGACCTTGCAGCACGCCATTGGCCATAGGGCCATTCGCTTCAGAACTTTCACTATAGCCTGCCAATACCGCTGGGCCTTTGACCTGAGGAACGGCCAAGCCAGGCTGGTTGGACTGCTGTGCCAATTCCACACCGGCGATCTCGTCCTGGTTGTACAGGCGAACACCGGCCAGAACGGCCACGGTCACGGAGGCAGCTACTGCCAGGCGACCCAGGCTACGCCATGGACCACGGGTGGCTTTTGCCGGTACGGTTTCGTCAGCCAAGGCTGCCGAGACGGCCGCCGCAATATCCAGGCGTGGAAGCAGCAGATCCTTGTGCATGACTGCCCGAGCGATTTGATAACGAGCCCAGGTTTCACGGGTTTCAACATCGTCGAAGGCATTCAACACCCGACGCAATTCCAGTTCGTCCGCTTCGTTATCCATCACTGCGGACAGCGATTCCTGCAGGGCTTCACGACTCATGGCGTTCCTCTCTTGGCTGTCGCCGCTGTCTTTAGTTTTCCTGCAACAACGGCTGCAGGGCTTTATCGATGGCTTCCCGAGCGCGAAAAATCCGGGAGCGCACGGTACCCACCGGACATTGCATGACTGCTGCAATGTCCTCGTAACTCAGACCATCGAATTCACGTAAAGTTAAGGCCGTACGCAAATCTTCTGGCAGTTGCTGGATGGTCCGATGGACGGTGCCTTCGATCTCATCCCGCAGCAATGCGCGTTCTGGGGACTCGAGATCCTTCAGGCCATGATCGCCATCGTAGAACTCTGCATCTTCGGAACTGACATCGCTATCCGGCGGCCGGCGGCCGCGTGAAACCAGATAGTTCTTCGCCGTGTTAATGGCGATGCGGTAAAGCCACGTGTAAAACGCGCTGTCTCCGCGAAAATTACCAAGTGCACGGTACGCCTTGATAAAGGCTTCCTGTGCCACATCCTGGGCTTCATGGGTGTCGTGCACGAAACGCACGATCAACCCGAGAATTTTGTGCTGATACTTCAGCACCAGCAGATCGAAAGCTCGCTTGTCGCCACGCTGAACGCGCTCGACCAGCTGCTGATCCTCTTCCTGGGTTAGCATGAACACTCCTCGATAAGCTCGAAGGAGGCTTGCATAACTAAACGACCAGACTTGCAAACATAGACTCGGGCTTTTCGCAAAAGTTCTCCCCCTCCAAGCAAGTTTCCTGCGGGCTCTGATTTGGCACGCACGAAAAGCGCAGCGCGGGTCAACCCGGCTGCGCGAATAATCTTGTCGCCGGATTCACGTGGCAGGCCTCTGAACACAGATCCTGCACTGAAGCCGACACTGTCCCTTGAATCGGGCAACGGTCTATTGATCTTGGCACTTTGGCAAAAGTTCCAATTATTTATAGCCTTGCACCAACAGCAATGGGCGAATTCGAGCAGAAAACGACTGTTAAATCCACGATACAGTCATGCTGTCGCCGAACCGGTGAAAAAACCATCCGACGAAGCGTCCGACTTTTCCTGTCATCGTAGTTTCACAATGCCATGCCGCCTCGGCTATTGTGCCGCTCCCCCCCTCTATATACTAGTGGGCTGTGTGGCTGCCTTGACTTGCCGTTGCGGAGTCTTGCGCCAACCCCGACTCGGGTCGCTTTGTGCGGAATTCTGAAATGAGCCAACAGTTTCAACACGATGTTCTGGTAATAGGCAGCGGCGCTGCAGGCTTGAGCCTGGCGCTGACCTTGCCTGGTGATTTGCGCATCGCCGTTTTGAGCAAGGGCGACCTCGCCAACGGCTCGACATTCTGGGCCCAGGGCGGGGTCGCTGCAGTGCTGGACGATACCGATACTGTCGAATCCCACGTTGATGACACCCTCAACGCCGGCGGCGGGTTGTGCCATGAAGATGCCGTGCGTTTTACCGTCGAGCACAGCAAGGAAGCCATTCAATGGCTGATCGACCAGGGCGTGCCCTTTACCCGTGACGAGCAGTCGGGCACTGAAGATGGCGGATTTGAATTCCATTTGACCCGCGAAGGCGGTCACAGCCATCGGCGCATCATCCACGCCGCCGATGCAACCGGCGCTGCAATTTTCCGCACCCTGCTCGCCCAGGCCCGGCAAAGACCGAACATTGAACTGCTGGAACAGCGGGTGGCGGTCGACCTGATCACCGAAAAACGCCTGGGCCTGGCCGGCGATCGCTGCCTGGGTGCCTACGTGCTCAACCGCGGCACCGGGGAAGTCGACACCTACGGTGCGCGGTTTGTGATCCTCGCGTCTGGTGGTGCCGCCAAGGTCTACCTCTACACCAGCAATCCCGATGGCGCCTGCGGTGACGGGATTGCAATGGCGTGGCGCTCGGGCTGCCGGGTGGCCAACCTGGAGTTCAACCAGTTCCATCCGACTTGCCTGTATCACCCGCAAGCCAAGAGCTTTCTGGTGACAGAAGCCCTGCGCGGCGAAGGTGCGCACCTGAAACTGCCCAACGGCGAACGTTTCATGCAGCGTTTCGACCCGCGTGCCGAACTCGCGCCCCGGGACATCGTGGCACGGGCCATCGATCATGAAATGAAGCGCCTGGGGGTGGACTGCGTCTACCTGGACATCAGCCACAAGCCGGAAGCGTTCATCAAGAGCCACTTCCCGACAGTGTACGAACGCTGCCTCGAATTCTCCATCGACATCACCAAACAGCCGATCCCCGTGGTACCGGCTGCGCACTACACGTGCGGCGGGGTGATGGTCGACCAGCACGGTCGCACCGATGTCCCAGGCCTGTATGCCATCGGCGAAACCAGCTTCACCGGGCTGCACGGCGCTAACCGCATGGCCAGCAACTCGCTGCTGGAATGCTTTGTGTACGCACGGTCAGCGGCGGCGGACATTCTAAAACAGCTGCCTGCAGTGTCGATCCCGATCGACCTGCCGGTCTGGGATGCCAGCCAGGTCACCGATTCGGACGAGGACGTGATCATTGCGCACAACTGGGATGAACTGCGCCGTTTCATGTGGGACTACGTCGGCATCGTGCGCACCAACAAGCGTCTGCAGCGCGCCCAGCACCGGGTACGTTTGCTGCTTGATGAGATCGACGAGTTCTACAGCAACTATAAAGTCAGCCGGGACCTGATCGAGTTGCGCAACCTGGCCCAGGTGGCCGAGCTGATGATCCGCTCGGCCATGGAACGCAAGGAAAGCCGCGGTCTGCACTACACGCTCGACTACCCGAACCTGTTGCCGGTGGCGCTGGACACTATTCTGGTGCCGCCCACCTACGTCGACTGAACCTCAACCGCACCCGCAGGCGGCGGTGCACATCTACCGCCTGCGAATCCCGGGGTACGCACACTGATCGGACCCTTCTCTCGCCTCGCAGGCGAAAGCGCAACACCACGATCAGTGGCAGCGCCAGGCTGTCCGGGCGCAACTGCACCGGCTGCCAGCCCCTGGCCTCATTCCACAACTGCCAGCCATCGGCATCTCGACGCAGCCCGCGAAACGCCTGGGGATGACTCAACAGAATCTGCCTAGGCAAGACCCACGCACCGTGGGCCACGCACAGCAGCACCCCAAGCGCAGTGGCCCAGAGTGGAATGGAGAGCAGGAACAACGAAACCAGCGCGAGCAGCTGCGCCAGCAGATAGGCCGCCAGCAGCTGCCGTGAGGCGTGCCAGCGGCATTCAAACAGGTTACTTGGGCTGGACACGATCCAGGATCATCCGGACCATGCGCTGCAGCTCCGGGTCTTCCGATTCAGCGCGTTCCATGAACCAGCCGAACATGTCCTGGTCTTCACACTCGAGCAACCGGACGTAGCAGTCGCGGTCGACTTGGTTCAGATGCGGATAAACCTCTTTGACGAAGGGCACCAGCAACACGTCAAGTTCAAGCATGCCGCGGCGGCTGTGCCAGTAGAGGCGATTGAGTTCAACATTTTCGACCATGGAGCGCTCCTCAAATAGGCCGCAAGTATACAGCCCCGTGCCCGGCGGGACACTCGGCTTTGGTCGGGCGCGATCAGGCTTTTGTAAACTACCCATTTCGAGGGCACACCCTTATGATGTCCTCCAGACTCTTTACCCTGCGATGACTCATGGCCGATTCTGCTTTTTTTTGCACCCTGTCTCACGAAGGCGTACTCGCGGTCCGAGGCGCGGACGCCAGTAAATTCCTGCAAGGCCAGTTGACCTGCAACCTCAACTACCTGAGTGATACCCAGGCCAGCCTGGGCGCGCGCTGCACGCAAAAAGGTCGGATGCAATCGAGTTTCCGCATCCTGCTGGAAGGAGACGGCGTGCTCATGGCCATGGCGAGCGAACTGCTGGAGCCGCAGTTGGCGGACCTTAAAAAATACGCCGTGTTTTCCAAATCCAAATTGACCGACGAAAGCGCCGCCTGGGTCCGCTTTGGCCTGGAGCATGGCGACGCTGCACTGAACGCCCAGGGTTTAGACCTGCCGGCAGTCACCGACAGTGTCGCGCGCCACGGCGGTCTCGTCGCCATCAGGGTTTCGCCTGACCGCGCCGAACTCTGGGTGGCTGCCAATCAGGCCGCTGCCGTGAAGCAACAGCTGGCTGCCGTACTGGCTGAAGGCGAACTCAATCAATGGCTGCTGGGCCAGATTCGCGCCGGGATTGGCCAGGTCATGGCGGGCACCCGCGAGCTGTTTATCCCGCAGATGCTGAACCTGCAAGCCATCGGTGGGGTGAGTTTCAAGAAAGGTTGCTACACCGGCCAGGAAATCGTCGCGCGCATGCAGTACCTGGGCAAGCTAAAGCGCCGGCTGTATCGCCTGCAACTGACTGGCGATGCATTGCCGGAGCCCGGCGCGCCGCTGTTTTCCCCCAGCCACGCCAGCGCCATAGGCGAAGTGGTGATCGCGGCACAGGCAGGCCAAGACATTGAACTACTGGCAGTATTGCAGGCCGAAGCAGCGGAAGGTGGTGATGTTCACCTGGGCAGCCTCGAAGGGCCTGCCCTGACCTTGCTTGACCTGCCTTACGAGCTGGATCGCGACCGCGAAATCCAGCGCTAAAGGCAGCACCTCTCGCAATACCCTCCTGGATAGACAAAATGAGCAAGCTGGCGGAAAAGGTCCAACAGGATTTGGTTGCGGCCATCGACAACGATGACCTGGTTCTGCCTACGTTGCCCGAAGTGGCCTTGCAGATTCGCAAGGCTGCCGAAGACCCGGAAATCAGTGTCAGTGCCCTCGGCAAGGTGATTGGCCGCGATACGGCGTTGTCGGCGCGCCTGATCAAGGTGGTCAACAGCCCGTTGCTACGCGCCACTCAGGAAGTCACTGACCTGCACACGGCGATCACCCGCCTGGGCGTCAACTACAGCAGCAACCTCGCGATTGGCCTGGTCATGGAGCAGATCTTCAACGCCCGTTCCGAGGTGGTCGAGCAGAAAATGCGCGAAGTCTGGCACAAGAGCCTGGAAATCGCCGGCGTCAGCTATGCACTGTGCCGTCGCTACACCCAACTCAAGCCGGACCAGGCCGCTCTTGGCGGGCTGGTGCACCAGATCGGCGTGCTGCCGATCCTGACGTATGCCGAAGATCACAATGAGTTGCTGGCCGACGCGGTGAGCCTCAATCACGTCATCGACCAGATCCATCCGCTGATCGGCGAAAAGTTGCTCAAGGTCTGGGATTTTCCCGAGAAGCTGGTGCAGATTCCCCGGCTGTACCTGGATCTGCAGCGCGATTCCGAACGCCTGGACTATGTCGACCTGGTGCAGGTCGCCAGCTTGTACTGCCACAAGAACAGCAATCACCCGCTCTCGCGAGTCGATGCCCTTGAAGTGCCGGCGTTCCGGAAAATGGGGATTGACCCGCAGAACGAGACGCTGTGCAGGGATCTGGAAGAGTCGCGGTCGATGTTTTACTGAGCCTTGTGCTCAGTAACCCTGGGGCCACTGCGCAACCTTTATCCCGCGACGAAACTCACCCGAACCTTCAAGCCCGAGTGCTCGCCATCGTGCAGACTGATTTGTGCCAGGTGCGCACGGCAGATCTCACCGACAATCGCCAGGCCCAGTCCCGACCCGGCGACCTGCTGATTGCGTCGGTAAAATCGTTCGAATACCCGCTCACGCTCTTCAAGGGGAATTCCCGGGCCATCGTCCTCGACCTCCAGCACCGCCGGCGCAGTGACCCGCAGAATCACATTGCCGCCCGATGGCGTGTGGGCCAGCGCGTTGTCTACCAGATTACTCAGCAGCTCGTTCAACAGCGTGGGTTCGCCGCGCAACCACACCGGTTCGTCTGCTTCCAGGGCCAGCGCCACCCCGCGAGCATGGGCAAGAGGCGCCATGGCCATGCCCAGCTCCCGGGCCAGTTGGCTGAGATCGAGCAACTGCGCACCGCCCTCGGCGATCGCCCGGGCGCCGTTCTCCACCCTGGCCAGTGACAGCAGCTGGTTCGCCAGATGGGTCAGGCGGTCGGTGCCCTGGGCTGCGGTTTCCAGGGTGCTGCGCCAGGTTTGCGGTTCGGTTGCCCGCAAGCCCAGTTCCAAACGTGCCTTGAGCGCCGCCAGCGGAGTGCGCAATTCGTGCGCGGCATCGGCGATAAATTGCGCCTGGCGCTCGAACTGCCCGCGCAGGCGTTCGGTGAAATGGTTGAGCGCGCGCACCAGCGGCCATAATTCGTGCTGAACCTCCACCAGTGGCAGTGGCCGCAAATCGTCCGGCTGACGCTCTTCCACGGCAGTGCGCAAGCGTTCCAGGGGCCGCAGCGCAGCGCTGACGGCAAACCACACCATCAACAGCGCTCCGATTGCCAGCATGCCCAGGCGCAGCAGGGTGTCCGCCGCGAGGCTGCGGGCCATGTCGACCCTGGCTTCATCGGTTTCCGCGACCCGAATCTCCGCCATGCCGTTCATGTTCGGCTCGCTGACCGGCTTGAGCAGGCTGACCACGCGAACATTCTGGCCCTGATACTTGGCGTTGTAGAACCGCGCAAGCGCCGGGTAATCGTCGGTGCGCGGGGTACCCGGGGGCGGTGGAGGAAGGTTTTCATAGCCGGAGATCAGTTTCTGGTTGATGTCGTTGACCAGGTAGAAAATTCGCCCGGCGCTGTCGTAGGCGAAGGTATCGAGCGCCACATAGGGCACGTCGGCGCTGAGGGTGCCGTCGACCTGGGAGACCCCCGCAGCGATGGTACGCGCCGAGGCCAGCAAGGTGCGGTCATAGGCCGTATCGGCGGCCTCGCGACCATTCCAGTAAGCGCTCAATCCACTGGCCAGCATCAACACCACCAGCAACAGCGCCAGGTTCCACAACAACCGCCAGCGCAGGCTGCTGGGCTTATGCATCGCGGCTTTCCAGCAAGTACCCGAGGCCGCGGAACGTCACGATGGCGACCGACTGGCCGTCGAGTTTCTTGCGCAGGCGGTGCACGTAGATTTCGATCGCGTCGGGGCTGGCTTCCTCGTCCAGGCCGAACACCTGGGAGGCCAGTTGTTCCTTGCTCATCACCCGCCCCGGCCGGGCGATCAGCGCCTCGAGCACCGCTTGTTCGCGCGAGGTCAGGGTGAGCAACTCCTCTCCAAGGGTGAAGCGTCGAGTGTCCAGGTCGTAGGACAGCACACCGCAAGTCTGCTGGCGCTCGCCACCCAGCACGCTGCGGCGCAGCAGGGCCTTGACCCGTGCCTCGAGCTCGGTCAGCTCAAAGGGCTTGGCCAGATAATCGTCGGCGCCCAGGTTGAGGCCATGCACCCGATCCTTGACGTCGCTGCGGGCCGTCAACATCAGCACCGGCAGGTTCTTACCCCGGGAGCGCAGGCGCGCCAACACCTCGAAGCCATCCATGCGTGGCAACCCGACGTCGAGGATCGCCATGGCGTAGTCCTCGCTGCTCAGTGCCAGGTCTGCGGCCACGCCATCGTGTAGTACGTCCACGGTCAGCCCCGTGCTTTTCAGCGCCTGGGCGACACTTTCGGCAAGCTGCAAGTGGTCTTCGACGAGCAGAACACGCATGGATCTTTACCTCATTCAGGGATGGTCGACGCCATTCTTTGGCGCGAAGTTTACAGCCCGATCCGGCGCTGTGAAGCAGCAAAACCGTGAAAGCACGCTGAAAGGTTGGCGAAAGGTTGGCCCGTTACAGTCGGCCGACGGACGGTTTCGACTGCAAGCCATCACCCCGTGCTTTGAAATGTAGCTCCCGAAAAACGCCTTGAAGCGTTTTCGCCAATAAGAACAATAAACGAGGTACTGCACCATGCCGTTTACACGCCGCCAGGCTGACCTGTCTCGTCCCATCCTTCGCTCCCCAACGCTTATCGACACCATTTGCATGGTGCGAAATTGCTTCGCCTGAATCATTCCAAAAACAATAACTCCCCTGGAGACACCATGAATCGATCACTGCGCCGTTTCGCCCTCGCCGCCAGCTGCATACTCTTTGCTGGACAAATCATGGCCGAGCCCAAGCGCCCGGAATGCATCGCCCCCGCCTCGCCCGGCGGCGGTTTTGACCTGACGTGCAAGCTGGTACAGAGCGCCCTGGTGAACCAGAAACTGCTGAGCAAACCGATGCGCGTGACCTACATGCCCGGCGGAGTCGGCGCAGTGGCGTACAACGCGGTGGTTGCCCAGCGCCCGGCCGATGCCGGCACGCTGGTGGCGTGGTCAAGTGGTTCCCTGCTGAACCTGGCCCAGGGCAAGTTTGGTCGTTTCGACGAGAGCGCGGTGCGCTGGCTGGCGGCGGTCGGTACCAGCTATGGCGCGATCGCAGTGAAAAGCGATTCGCCCTACAAGACCCTCGACGATCTGGTCCAGGCGCTGAAAAAAGACCCGAGCAAGGTAGTGATCGGCTCCGGCGGCACCGTGGGCAGCCAGGACTGGATGCAGACCGCGCTGATCGCCAAGGCCGCCGGGATCAACCCGCGCGACCTGCGTTACGTGGCCCTCGAAGGTGGCGGTGAAATCGCCACGGCGTTGCTGGGCGGGCATATCCAGGTCGGCAGCACCGACATCTCCGACTCCATGCCGCACATCCAGAGCGGCGACATGCGCCTGTTGGCGGTGTTCTCCGAGCAGCGCCTGGACGAGCCGGAAATGAAAGACATTCCGACCGCCAAGGAGCAAGGCTACGACATCGTCTGGCCAGTGGTTCGCGGCTTCTACCTCGGGCCGAAGGTCAGTGACGAGGATTACGCCTGGTGGAAAGACGCCTTCGACAAACTGCTGGCGTCCGATGAGTTCGCCAAGCTGCGCGATCAGCGTGAACTCTTCCCCTTCGCCATGACCGGCCCCGAGCTGGACACCTACGTGAAGAAGCAGGTCGCGGACTACAAAGTGCTGGCCAAAGAGTTCGGCCTGATCCAGTGATCGTCCTTGTCTAGCGGTTGCGACCCCGCCCCGGGGTCGCAGCCAAGGAGTTTCCCATGCTCTTACAACGCATTTTTGCTGCGGTGCTGTTGCTGGCCTGCGTCGGCCTGGCACTGATGGCATGGCCATATCAGGCCGCTTTTTCCTACGAGCCGGTCGGCCCACGGGCCTTTCCCCTGCTGATGCTCGGGCTGATGGGCTTGGGCCTGCTGTACATGCTGTTCCGTCCGACGCCGATCGTACACAGCGACGATGACCCTAAGCTCGATCGCGAAACCCTGAACAAGATCGGCATCTGCATCGTGCTGCTGCTGATCTTCGCCGGCCTGTTCGAACCGCTGGGCTTCATCCTTAGCAGCATCCTGATCGGTATTCCGATGGCTCGCCTGTACGGCGGTCGCTGGTGGCCGAGCATCGTGGTGACGACGCTGATGAGCGTTGGTCTCTACCTGCTGTTCGACAAGTTGATGGACGTGCCGTTGCCACTGGGCCTGCTCGACGTTCTGGAGAACTGATATGGATACTTTTGGCTATTTGGGCCAGGGGTTCGGCGTCGCGCTGAGCCCGTATAACCTGGTGACTGCACTGTGTGGCACCCTGATAGGCACCGTCGTCGGCCTGTTGCCGGGCCTGGGCCCGATCAACGGCGTGGCCTTGCTGATCCCGATCGCGTTCGCCCTCGGCCTGCCGCCGGAGTCGGCGCTGATCCTGCTCGCGGCGGTGTACCTGGGTTGCGAATACGGCGGCCGGATCAGCTCGATCCTGCTGAACATCCCGGGTGAGGCCTCCACCGTGATGACCACCCTCGACGGTTACCCGATGGCGCGCAAGGGCCTGGCCGGCGTTGCACTGTCGCTCTCGGCGTGGAGTTCTTTCATCGGCGCGTTCATCGCCACCTGCGGCATGGTGTTGTTCGCGCCGCTGCTGGCGAAATGGGCAATTGCCTTCGGCCCGGCGGAATACTTCGTCCTGATGGTGTTCGCGATTGTCTGCCTCGGCGGCATGGCTGGCGACCGACCGTTGAAGACGTTTATTGCGGCACTGATCGGCCTGTTCCTGTCGACCGTCGGCATCGACGCCAACAGCGGTGTGTACCGGTTCACCGGGGATAACATCCACCTGACCGATGGCATTCAGTTCGTGGTGCTGGTGCTGGGCCTGTTCTCCATCAGCGAAATCCTGCTGCTGCTGGAAAAAACCCACCGCGGCCAGGAAGCGGTAAAAGCCACCGGGCGCATGATGTTCAACTTCAAGGAAGCGTCGGCGGTGTTCGCGGTGAACATCCGGTGCGGCCTGCTTGGCTTCATCATGGGCGTGCTGCCAGGTGCCGGGGCCACCCTCGCCAGCGCCGTGGCCTACATGACCGAAAAACGCATTGCCGGGGCCAAGGGTACGTTCGGCCAGGGCGACATGCGCGGCCTGGCGGCACCGGAAACGGCCATCGGTGCTTCGGCCTGCGGCGCGCTGGTGCCGATGCTGACCCTGGGTGTTCCCGGCTCAGGCACCACGGCCGTGATGATCGGCGCCCTGTCGCTGTACAACATCACCCCAGGCCCGCTGCTGTTCCAGCAACAGCCAGACATCGTCTGGGGGCTGATCGCGTCACTGTTCGTCGCCAACATCATGCTGGTGATCCTCAACATCCCGATGATCCGCATATTCACCCGCATCCTTGCCGTGCCGAACTGGGCACTGGTGCCGGTGATCGCCATCATTACCGGGATCGGCGTCTACGCGGTGCACGCCACCACCTTCGACCTGTTCCTGATGATCGCCATCGGCATCTTCGGCTACATCCTGCGCAAGCTGGACTTCCCGCTGTCGCCGGTACTGCTGGGGTTCATCCTCGGCGGTTTGATGGAGCAGAACCTGCGTCGCGCCCTGTCGATCTCCAACGGAGCGCTGGAAATCCTCTGGTCCAGCCCGATCACCTTCGGGGTGTGGATACTGACGGCGCTGATGCTGTTGATGCCGTTGCTGCGGATCTGGCGCAAACGTTCGGTCGCTCGTCGCGCAGTCGCCGATGCCTGATCGAGCACCCCTCAACGCCTGGTGGGGTACGCCGCTGGTTGGCGCGCTGGGCGGTTACCTCGCCAGTCTGGTGGGCTGGCCGCTGCCGTGGATGGT
The DNA here is from genome assembly GCF_040310305.1 of Pseudomonas sp. HY13-MNA-CIBAN-0226. Lineage (NCBI taxonomy): Bacteria > Pseudomonadati > Pseudomonadota > Gammaproteobacteria > Pseudomonadales > Pseudomonadaceae > Pseudomonas > Pseudomonas sp. HY13-MNA-CIBAN-0226. The sequence goes on along the minus strand of NZ_JBEOPS010000023.1, from coordinate 46,049 downwards.
CGGCTCGCTGCTGGCGATCATCCTGGTGCGCTGCCTGACGCCGTGGCAGTTGGCAGAGATCCCTGGCGGGCGTAAATGCGGCCAGTGGATCATCGGCATTGGTATCGGCCTGCACTTCACCCCGCTGGTGATGGAGCAGGTGCTGAGCCACTTCGGCCTGATATTTTTTGGCGCACTGGTCACCAGTCTGTCCGCCGTGGTCGGCGTCTGGCTGATGCGCCGGACGGGCGAAGATCGCGCCACCGCGTTCTTCTCCAGCATGCCCGGCGGCTCCGGCGAAATGGTCAACCTCGGTGCGCGCAATGGCGCAGTGTTGAGCCGTGTCGCTGCAGGGCAGAGTCTGCGAGTGCTGGTAGTGGTGCTGTGCGTACCAGCGGCATTCAAGTATCTGCTGGGTGACGGCGCACCGGTTTTCCATCCGGCGGCTGTCAGCTGGTGGTGGCTGGCCCTGCTCTTTCCGGCAGGCGCCATGGCCGCCTGGGTCTGGGATTTTCTGCGGCAACCCAACCCTTGGCTTTTCGGCCCGTTGCTGGTCACTTCGGCAGTGAGCATTGGCTGGGACCTGCACATCGGTTTACCCGATGGTGGCAGTCAGATCGGCCAATGGCTGATCGGCAGCGGACTGGGCTGCCACTTCAACCGGCAATTTTTCCGCCGGGCACCCTCGTTCATGGGCCGCACCTTGATAGCCACCGTGCTGACCATGCTGATCGCGACACTGGCGGCACTGGGGCTCAGTGCCTTGACCCATCTGGACTTGCGTTCGCTGACCCTGGGGATGATGCCCGGCGGGATTGCCGAGATGAGCCTGACTGCCGAGACCCTGCAGCTGTCGGTGCCACTGGTGACGGCGATGCAGGTGATGCGGTTGTTGTTTGTGCTGTTTCTGGCGGAGCCGTTGTTCAAGTACTGGAATCGCAATCCTGATTAGACCGGCGGCAACCGCCACTCGATGGGCGCTTCGCCGTTCTGTTCCAGAAACTTGTTGGTACGGCTGAAGTGCCCGCAACCGAGAAACCCGCGATAGGCCGACAAAGGCGACGGATGCACCGATGTCAGCACCAGGTGCTTGGTCGCATCGATCAGCTTCTGCTTGCTCTGGGCATGGGCGCCCCAGAGCATGAACACCAGATGCGGCTGATGGAGGCTGACCAGTTCAATGATCCGGTCGGTGAAAAACTGCCAGCCCTTGTCCTTGTGCGCATTGGCATTGGCGCGCTCAACCGTCATGGTGGTGTTGAGCATCAGCACGCCTTGATCGGCCCAGCTCTGCAAATAGCCGTGGTTGGGGATATCAATGTTCAGGTCGCGCTTGAGCTCTTTGTAGATGTTGACCAGCGATGGTGGCGCCGGCACGCCCGGTTGCACCGAGAAGCACAGGCCGTGGGCCTGACCCGGGCCGTGGTACGGATCCTGCCCGAGAATCACGACTTTGACTTTATCCAGGGGCGTCGAATTGAGCGCATTGAAAATCATCGGGCCAGGCGGATAGATCTCCTTGCCCGCCGCCCGCTCCTGCTGCAGGAAATTGCGCAACTCTGCCATGTAAGGCTGGTCGAACTCAGCACGCAGTGCCTCCTTCCAGCTCGGTTCGAGTTTGATACGGTCGTCAGCAGTCATGGTTACACCCGGCAAAAACAATGGGGGGAACCCTAAGAAGGCCGCTCACACTTGTCAATTGATCTGACGCAGATCCGGCACTTTCCTGCACAGCGATCATACTGAACGCTCAAATTCCTGATCGAGGTCACGATGAATCTGCACTTCGAAGAACTCACCGGTACCGACGGCGCACGCATCGGCGTGGCCACCCTGGATGCCGAAAAATCCCTGAATGCCCTGTCCCTGCCGATGATCAACGCATTGAGTCAGCAACTGGACGCCTGGGCCAAGGAGCCGCAAATCGTCTGCGTCCTGTTGCGCGGAAACGGTGCGAAGGCGTTCTGTGCCGGTGGCGAGGTGCGCAGCCTGGTGGAAGCCTGCCGCGCGCAACCGGGCGAAGTACCGCCCCTCGCCGCGCATTTTTTCGCGGCGGAATATCGCCTCGATTTCAACCTGCATACTTATCCCAAGCCACTGATCTGCTGGGGCCATGGTTACGTACTCGGTGGTGGCATGGGCCTGTTGCAAGGCGCAAGCCTGCGCATTGTTACGCCGAGCAGCCGCCTGGCAATGCCGGAAATCAGCATCGGCCTGTATCCGGACGTTGGCGCCAGCTGGTTCCTGTCGCGCCTGCCGGGCAAGCTCGGCCTGTTTCTAGGGCTGACAGGCGCGCACATGAATGCTCGCGATGCGATCGACCTCGACCTGGCTGACCGCTTCCTGCTCGATGAGCAACAGGAAGCGTTACTGGAAGGGCTGTTGCAGATCAACTGGCAGGAACAGACCGCCATGCAGCTCAACAGCCTGCTCAAGGCCTTGCAACAGCAAGCCCTGGCGCAGATGCCCGAGGCGCAATGGTTACCTCGCCGTCAGCAGATCGATGAGCTGCTGGATGTCAGTGACGTGCGCTGTGCCTGGAAAGCCATCAGCCAGCAGAGCGACCACAGCGACCCGCTGCTCAGCCGGGCTGCCAAGACCATGAGCGAAGGCTCGCCGCTGACTGCGCACCTGGTGTGGGAACAGATTGCCCGCGCGCGGCACATGTCGCTGGCGCAGGTATTCCAGATGGAATACACCCTGAGCCTGAACTGCTGCCGTCATCCGGAATTCAGTGAGGGGGTGCGGGCGCGATTGATCGAAAAGGACCAGAAGCCGCATTGGCACTGGCCTGATATCAATAATGTGCCGGAGGCGGTAGTCGATGCGCATTTCAAGAAGGTTTGGGAAGGGCGCCATCCGCTGGCGGATCTCTCGGAATACTGAAAACAATTGCAGGAGCCGATTTTCTGGCGGTGCCAGCAACGCTGGTATGCCCGTTTAACCCGTAGGAGCTGCCGAAGGCTGCGATCTTTTGCCTTCGGCGCCCATTTTGACGCAGAAGATCAAAAGATCGCAGCCTTCGGCAGCTCCTACGGGTGTGGTGTATCCGATGCGCAGCCATTCAGATGGCGGTATATCAGACGCATGTGACACGGGGGCGGTGTATCAGACGCATAGCAATACAGATGGCGGTGTATCAGTCGCATGTAATACAGCTGGCGGTGTATCAGATACATCGTAGATTGCCGGCAATCCGTTGCCGGCAATCCGCTCCTTCGGGGTTTCAGCGGTTGCGGCCACCGCGGCCATCGTGATCACCGCGACCATTATGGTCGCCACGCCCACCGTGGCGTCCGCCGCCGCGATAGTCATTGTTGCCGCCGCCACGATTAGGTCCATCCCAGCCGTGCCGCTGTTGAGCCCGATAATCGGCCCGTGGTGACGAGTGGTAATAACGCGGTGCGGGCTGGTAGACCCGTGGCTGGTAATAATGCCGCGGAGTCGGCTGGTAATACCGCGCAGGCGGTGCGTAGTAGCGGCGCGGCTGGGTGTAATAACCGCCGCCTCCCGAGTAGTAAGTGCCGCCGGAATAGTAGGCAGGCGCGGGCGAGGTGTAGACCTCGGAACTGTAGTAGCTGCCTCCTCCATCGGAATAGGGCACGCAGGCGCCCACTGACAATCCCAACGCAGCAATCAGAAGAATTCGCAGTTTTATTCGAGAGAGCATGGCGGCCTCCTGGACCGCGAGTGAGCCACACCAGCGACGCTGGCAGGCGACAGTCAATTATTCGGTGACTGTCGATAGATCAGACATCGATTCCGGAATCTGGTGCGGCCTTGCAATACGTTGAAACATCTCGCCGATGAAAGGTTCGTCATCTATGGCCCAGGCCTTCCAGCATTTCGACGATGCACCTGCACCAACCCCGGTCGCCCGCAATGATCGCGCCAGGCTGGTGGTGGGCGGCGCTCAGCCATTGCGGTAGAGGTCTGGGAATTACCGAGCAGCGAACTGGGCTCGTTCCTCACCGGCATCCCGGCGCCTTTGGGCCTGGGTAAAGTGCAGTTGGCAGATGGCCGTTGGGAGAGCGGATTTATCTGTGAAAGTTATGGCCTGGAAGGCGCAGTCGACATCAGCCATTGTGGCGGATGGCGTGCGTATCTGACAGATCGGCAGTGACCTCACGCTTCGCGAGCAAGCCCGCTCTTGTAGGAGCAAGGCTTGCCCGCAATGACACCCTCCCTGCCACCACCCGTCCTGATCCTTACCAATTCACCCTGCAAATCCCACAGTTATTTCCCCGCAGTGCCTTTAGAATGTTTTGCACCGGATCATTGCCAACGGAATTGTCATGCCGCTTCGCTCGCCGCTGTATTCGCAACGTTCATTGGTTTTCACCCTGATTGCCTTGCTCGGCGCCGGCTTCCTGGCCACGTCCTTGCTCAGCTATTACGCCTCGCGCGCGTCGATCCGCGACAGCATCGTCAACACCGAGCTGCCGCTGACATCGGACACCGTCTATTCGGAAATCCAGAAAGACCTGGTCCGGCCGATCCTGATTTCCTCGATGATGTCCCGCGACACCTTCATGCGAGACTGGGTGGTGGACGGCGAGCAGAACCCCGAGCAGATGACCCGCTACCTCAATGAAGTGATGACGCACTACGGTGCCTACACCGCGTTTTTCGTCTCCAACGCCAGCCTCACCTACTACCACGCCAAAGGCGTGCTCAAGCAGATCAAGGTCACCGAGCCCCGCGATGCCTGGTACTTTCGCGTGCGCGACATGGCCGAGCCCTACGAGATCAACGTCGATCCGGACCTGGCCAACAAGGACAACCTGACCTTCTTCATCAACTACAAGGTCTATGACTACAACAACCGATTCATCGGCGCAGCAGGCGTCGGCCTGACCGTCGATGCGGTGATCAAGCTGATCGACCGCTACCAGCAGCGCTATCAACGCAGCGTGTACTTCGTCGACACCTTCGGCCGCCTGGTGCTGACCGGCGCAGAAGGCGGGCCTCAAGGCGCGCACATCGGGCAGACCCTGAGCGAACTCGACAGCATGAAGAGCCTCGTCAGCCAACTGCCCAAACCCAACAGCGGCAGCTACGAGTACTCGGTCCAGGGCGAGGGCCATTTCCTCAACGTGCGGTTTATTCCGGAGCTCAACTGGTACCTGTTCGTCGAAAAGCGCGAAGACGGCGCACTGAGCGAAATTCGTCATTCGCTGTACCTCAATTTGCTGATCTGCCTGCTCGTCACCCTGATCGTGCTGGCCCTGCTGAACCGTGTGATCAAGCGCTACCAGCGCCGCATCCACGCCCAGGCCACCCTCGACAGCCTGACCGACCTGCCCAACCGACGCGGCTTCGATCTGCTGGCCGCGCAAGCCATGCATGAAGCGCAGCGCGAGCCGAAACCGCTGACCGCGTTGCTGCTCGACCTGGACCATTTCAAGGCGTTGAACGACACCTATGGCCACCTCGCCGGCGACCAGGTACTGATCGGCTTTGCCCGGGACCTGGAAAGCTGCCTGCGCCATTCCGACATCGTCTGCCGCTGGGGCGGCGAAGAGTTCATTGTGTTGCTCAAAGACACCGATGGCGAGACTGGCCAGATGATCGCCGAGAAAATCCGCCGGCACGTCGAGCAGCAGGACTATGCCTATAACGGTCATTCGCTGAAGCTGACCGTGAGCATCGGCCTCACCACCCTGCAACCTGACGACACCTTGCACACATTGCTGTCCCGGGCGGATCATGCGATGTATCGGGCCAAGCAAACCGGCCGCAACCGCACCTGCGTGCTATCCCACTCAAGCAGTCCACACACCGTTCATGAATAAACCAGATACCTGCCCGGCCTGCGGTGCGCCCAACGATTGCACCCTGGCCGACCCGCGCACCGCCGCACGGGCCTGCTGGTGCTACGGCGTCAGCATCGACCCGGCAGTGCTTGAAGCCTTGCCCGCCGAACTGCGCAACGCCACCTGCCTGTGCCCCCGCTGCGCCGGCGTCGAGGCGCAACTGCAAGCAGGCGCCCGGCCGATCACGTAAGATACGCGGCCTTTTCCTGCCGACGCCCCGTCATGCGTGTAGACCGTTTTCTCAGCAATCTGCCGTGCTTCAACCGCAAGCAGGTGCGCCTGTTGCTGGTGGAAAAACGCGTGCGCATCGATGGCAGTATCGTCAGCGACCCGCACGCCGAAGTCCGCGAATTCAGCCGGGTCGAAGTCGATGGCGCGGTGTTACAGCCTGGCAAGCCCGTGCGTCACTACATGCTGCACAAACCCCCTGGCTGCGTCAGCGCTACCCGCGACCCGGAGCACCCGACCGTCCTCGACCTGATCCACGAGCCGGACAAGGAGGACTTGCACATCGCCGGTCGCCTGGACTTCAACACCACCGGCCTGATGCTCATCACCAACGACGGCAGCTGGTCGCGGCGCCTGACCCAGCCCCAGACCAAACTGCCCAAGGTCTATTACGTCGAGACCGAGCAACTGATCGGCCCCGAATATGCGCGCAAGTTTACCGAGGGCCTGTACTTCGCGTTCGAAGACCTGACCACCCTGCCCGCCAACCTGGAGGTGCTTGGCCCCAGGTCGGCACGCCTGAGCATCGTCGAAGGTCGGTATCACCAGGTGAAGCGCATGTTCGGCCACTTCGACAACAAAGTGCTGCGCCTGCACCGCGAGCGCATGGGGCCGCTGGTGCTCGACAGCTCGTTGAACCCGGGGGAATACCGCCCGCTGAGTGCCCAAGAGATCGAAATGATCTAAGCGGGCTACCGCTGAGCAGAAGTTGTCGAACAATTTGCCAAAGGTACTTGCGCGATGCCTTCGCCCCTGCTTGAATCAGGTCGTCAGCCGAAATGTGACTGATGAGTCACAACATACTTCTAAGAAACTTTTTGCCGGTTAGTGAACCCTCAGGTTCCGCCTCAGACCAGCAAACTGCCCGCCAATAATAATACCCGTCGACCTGCCTTACCGGATCGACATGGGCCTCGCAAAATTCCAGGCATATGCCTACCTGTCACAAAGCTCGTGCAATCTCATTTGCGCGCATACCCGCTTGCCAGGAGTCTTATGACATGAGGCCAGAAATCGCTGTGCTGGATATACAAGGTCAGTATCGGGTTTACACGGAGTTCTATCGCGCAGACGCCGCAGAGAAGACCATCATCTTGGTCAACGGCTCGATGGCCACGACTGCGTCGTTTGCACAAACCGTGAAAAACCTGCATCCGCAGTTCAACGTGGTCTGCTACGACCAGCCCTACGCGGGCAAGTCGAAGGCCCACAACCTGCACGAGAAATTGCTGACCAAGGAAGTCGAAGGGCAGATCCTGCTGGAGCTGATCGATCACTTCGCCGCCGAACACGTGCTGTCGTTCTCCTGGGGCGGCGCCGCCACCCTGGTGGCGCTCGCGCAGCAGCCACGGCGCATCGAAAAAGCCGTGATCAGCTCGTTCTCCCCGGAGATCAATGCGCACATGCTCGACTACCTCGAGCGCGGCATCGACTACCTCGGCAGCCGTGACGGCGACCGTGTCGGCAACCTGGTCAACAGCACCATCGGCAAGCACCTGCCAACGCTGTTCAAGCGCTTCAACTACCGCCACGTCAGCAGCCTGGCCGAGCACGAGTACGGGCAGATGCACTTCCACATCAGCGACCTGCTCAACAGTGACCGCCAGTGCTTCCTCAAGGCGTCAGAGAAGATCAAGGTGCCGGTGCTGTTCATGAATGGCGAATGGGACGAATACACCGCCGCCGACGGCGCGCAACTGTTCGCCAACCACGTGCAGCACAGCACCTTTACCACTCTGGAGGCGACCGGCCACTTCCTCGACATGGAACACAAGGCTGCCTGCCGCGACAGCCGCAACGCCCTGCTCGGCTTCCTCAAACCCGCGCAACATGAAAGCCGAACCCGTTACCACTACGTCCAGGATCACCATGCACTGGCAATCTGAAACAGAGTCATCGCGAGCAAGCCCCTCCCGCTGTGCAGGAGCAAGGCTTGCCCGCGATTGACCGCCGTATGGTTTTTTTGAACGGTTTCACCTGTACTAAAGCCTTGCACTTAAAGAAAAACTTCATTTCCGCGCGCACATCTGGTACAAAGTCAGCCGCTCTGAGCGGGTGTCGTATAATGGCATTACTCCAGCTTCCCAAGCTGATAACGAGGGTTCGATTCCCTTCACCCGCTCCACTCGGATTTCGCACTCGCGTTGTTGTTTTGACGGGAGATGCACGTAAAGAAAAAAACCGGCCTTGATGGCCGGTTTTTTTATTTCCACAGATTCCCCGGCACCACACCCGGACACCTGGAGAACCAGGCGCCCAAGCGCAGCACCCAGCTCAATCAGTCCGTCTCAAGCGTATAGCTCTTGCTCACAAACAACCCCGCGAACAACGACTTGTCTTCCTTGAAGCTGTACGCCTCCTTGAACTTGCCATCGGCAACCAGCTTTTGCGCAATCGCGCATTCCGAGTCGCTGTGCTGCTTGGCCTTGGCGCCGAAGTCGTTCTGGAACGTTGACAGGCCGGCCGCTGCGCAGTAACCGGCGAACTCCTTCTGCTTGGTCGCGGCCTGGTATTCGTCGAAGCCATCCTTGAGTTCATCAAAGCCCTTGTAGGTCAGCGAGTAGCTGGCCACCTTGGCTTTGCGCGCGAAGTTGCCCACGGCTTCGGCGATGACGGTTTGCCCGGTGGAGGTGCTGTAGGCGCCGACGATGAAGCCGCTGAACGCCGCCTTGAGCTGTTCCTGGACGTCGTCCAGCGGCGGTATCGAGGCGAATGAAGCCTCGCGTACGATGCGCCCGACTTCACTGCCGTCGTTGCGGTGTACTACCACGAATTTCATCGAGCCTTCACCGTCATCGGAGCGCTTGAGGGTGAAATCCAGGTCGACCTTGGTGCCGATATCGCCGGTAGCAGCGCTGATGAACGCACCGGTAAACGGCAGGCGGGCGACCATGTTGCTGCCCCACGAGAAGTTTGAGCTGACGACGCGACCGTACTGATCGACCTCGGCCCGCGGCTGGATTTCGTCTGCCACCTCCGACACCAGTACTACGTCACCACCTTTCTGCGAGAGGTAGGGATTGCTCAGGTCCAGGCCCAGCAACTGGACGTGGATCTCGCCGTCCTTGCTGTCGCCGGAGCGACTGACCTTCAGGGCATCGGCCTTGAGGTACACGCCACCCGCTTTGCCGCCACCGGTGGTGGAGGTGATCAGGTAGCGGGACCAGGCGGCCAGGCCGCTTTCCGCCGTATTGGCGTTGAGACCGGCGAGCATGCCCATCATGCTCTTGAGGAATTTGTCAGCGCCATTGGTATTGGCGGCGACCAGGCGGATCTCCGGGGCCTCCACAGTGAGGTTGCCGGACCAGAACGAATAGGATACGTCCCCTTCGTTCAGCACGTTCTCAAGGAAAAACTGTTCCTTGAGTTCGTCGTAATAACCCAGGGTTTCCTTTTTTCCGGCACTGGACAGCATCGAGCCGACAATGCCGAGGATCACCACGCCGGCGACCGCGGCGGCGATGATGATTTGTTTCTTGTTCATCGATTTCATATTGGCGGTGCCTTACTGAATTTGGGCGGAAGCTTGCTGCCAAGCTGTCACGTAGCGCTCGGAGACTTCAGGCGTCCAGCTGAAGTCGATGCCGGCGTTTGGAAATTCCTTGGCCAGCACGGCACCAAACGACACGCGGTCGGCGCAGTGATCCTGCTTGCAAGCCTCTGGATCGCCAACGGCGTATACGCGGAACGTTGGAATCGCACGGCCGTCTTCCAGGGGCAGGTAAGGCGTCATGTTCGCGGCATGGATCACGTACCACTGATCCTCCAGCTCTACATCGGCCTGGACCCGGCCCTTGCGCGGGAAGTCGATTTCATAGAAGTCGCCGCGTTTGCCGGTGACGTGAATCATCATCGGCACCGCCGAGGTCGAGGACGACGGATCGAGCAGGGTCATGGGTGCGGCGAACGTCACCTTGATCCCGGCCATCTGCGCCAGCGCTTCGGTCTCGCGGCCCTTGAACGCGGTCATGCCGTCCTTGAGCTGCTCGTAACGGGCGAGTACGCGGTTGTGCAGTTCAGCCATCTGCTGCTGCTGGCGACGGGCTTCACGCAGACGAGTCTCCTCACGACGCTGGGCGTAGTTGGTGCCTTCACGCGCATCGAAGTAGAACTCGCCACGGTTCTCACCCATGCGATTGCGCACGATCTTGTCCTTGTCGTCGTTGGAGTAGCCGGACGCCGGGTAGAGGGTTTCCAGGTTCTTGGCGATGAACAGGTTCGACAGGTCGACCGTGGTGGGCGAGGTTGCTTTCACCAGTTGATACACCTCCAGCACCGCACGCTTGTACTCCGCCGGATCGAGGGCGAAGCTTTCGTCCGCCGTGATCGCCACGTAGTACGGGTCGCTGCTGAACGGCGACAGGATGCGATAGGTGGAGCGCTGGTAAGCCAGGTACACCTTCATGCCACGCGCCGGGATTTCGCCGAGCTGGAACAGCGCCTGGTCGGCGTTGTTGCTGAGGAATGACAGCGACTTGCCTTTGACGGCGGCACTGATGGACTGATTGAACATCAACCCGCTCGGGTGCACGTAGGTGCGCGACCAGGTGTCCCCGCGATAGGTGTTGGGGATCGACCAGCGCAACTTGTCGAAAGCACCTTCGGCATAACCGGAGATGCCACAGGGCATCGCTGGAGTGGAGGCGAAGGCAAAGCTGGAGTCGTTTTCGTCGATAGCGCTTTTGCTGATCAACCATTTGCAGCCGCTGGCATCTGTGATGCCGACGAGATTCTTGTTGGCCAGGACCAGCGCACGGCCAAGGTCTGCGGACTGCACGGCAGCGACTGCTGCAGGCGGTGCGACGGGGGCTGCGGGTGTTGGCGGGGCTGCTTCTGGGGCTGGGGCCGGTGCGGGAACGGAAACCGGTGCAACAGCGACAGGTTCAGCCGGGGCTGGAGCTGGAGCTGGAGCTGGAGCTGGAGCTGGAGCAGCAATAGGAGTAGCAACAGGAACAGGGGCTGGTACAACAACCACTGCAGCCGGGGCAACAGGGGCCGGCGCAACAGGTGCTACGGCTGGCGCTGGTGGTGCAGCCACCACTGGCGCTTCAACGACCGGTGAAACCGCAGCAGGCGCGGGTGTGACCGGCGCTGGTGCAGGCGCTGCGGCAGGAGCGGGAACGGCAGCGGGAGCGGGAGCGGCAGCAGCAGGAGCCGCCGGTGCAGCAACAGCCGCAACCACCGGAGCAGGCGCAACCGCCAGCGTCGCTATGCCCAGATTGCTCGCATTGCCCGCGCCAGAGGCGTAAACCACGCCCTTGGCATCGACCGCTTTCCAGCTGACTTTAGCCTGGGGACACTCCTGGCCGAGAATGAAAGGCAACTTGCTCAATAGCCCATTCAATGGCTTCTGATCATCCCAAGTGGGACGCTGCATGGTGATGGCGATTTCCGGCTGGCACCAGGTGGTGGCTTCGCCGTTGACGACAACGTGGATCTGCTCGGTTTTCGAGAAGGCAATCTCGTGTGCAAATGCTTGCGGCGCGAGGCCGCAAGCACTCATCACAGCGAGTGCGAGTGCGCGGTTTTTCATGGAGATCCTTAAATGAGTTCCCAGGTGCCGTTGGCTTGTTTGCAGAACGTGTTCTGTTCCTGCTCGCTCTTGCCGTCTGCCGCCTTGAGGCTGACGGTGACCGGCCGGCAGGCAGTTTCTGCGGCGACCTGCTGGGTCGGCAGGGCAGCAATAGCGTCAAGATCGAAGGCCTTGGTCTCGGTGTCGGCGGCCACGTCCATCTCGTCGAGATTGGCCGCCGGTTTCACGCTGCGTACCACGGCTGCAGATTTGGGCGAGACCAGATCTTTGCTGATGTAGCCCACGGTCACGCCCTTGCGCCCGACCAGAATCCAGTCACCGGTAGAACCCACTGCAGTGAACTCGGTACCCGCCTTGAGCCCGCCGACCTTCTCTGCCGTCTTGTTGGGCGCGGCCCGCACGTTGGAACTGCTCTTGGTCAGGTATTGCTCGTTGATGAGTTTCATCGACGGAACTGCGGCGATCTTTGGCGCGCGCTTTACTTCAACCGTCTTGGTCTCGGTGTACTCCTTGCCCTGCACGATCTGCGCGGTCGCGCCGGAATGGCCGGATGTCCAGGACACCGCTTTAGCCGAATCATTGGCCGGCAGGCTCAAGGCTTCCTGGGTACGCAATGCCAGGGCCTGCTTGTCCTGGTCGTCGAGCATCGAACCGATCTTGTTGCCGATGAAACCGCCGATGGCGCTGGTCAGCAGGACAGCGACAACCTTGCCATTGCCGTTGCCGATAAAGGAGCCAACGACTGCGCCGGCTACCATGCCAACTGCAGTACCAGCCTGCTGCTTGTTAATGCCCAATTGCGCACAACCGGAGGCGGCGGCGATGGACACTGCGAGGACGGCGACGACAAACTTTTTACGCACGGTGAAGCTCCCTTTCTTTCAGGTTCACTGGGGGGACGGAATTTTTTTCAGGCGAAATGACTGCGCCGCGCTGTTCGGAAACAGAGCGTTTAACGTAGGGTGGCGGAGTAAACGGAAGGCATTGCAAACCACGGGTACGGCAGACATCCAACTGATCCTTGTCAGAAATACAGGCGTAAAACCCTGATTGAAAGGGTCTGCGCCAGCAGATGTAGCATATTGCCATCTCGCCGACGGATGCACCAGCCGCCCGTGCTCACTAACGCGACAGAGCAGCTCGAACATGACTCAAAACATTTACGACGATCTCGAATTTTTCCAGGCCTACAGCCAGTTGGGCCGCTCGGTCGGTGGCCTGGATGCCGCACCGGAGTGGCCTGCCCTCAAAGCACTGCTGCCCCCCCTAAAAGACCTGAAGGTGGTGGACCTGGGGTGCGGTTATGGTTGGTTCTGCCGCTGGGCCAGTGAACAAGGCGCAGCCCGTGTGCTGGGGCTCGACGTCTCGGAAAAAATGCTCGAACGGGCCCGTCAGACCACCAGCGGCGCCACCGTGCAATACGCCCGCGCCGACCTGGAACACCTCGACCTGCCAGCCGCGCAATTCGACCTGGCCTACAGCTCGCTGGCGCTGCACTACATCAAGGATCTGCCAGCGCTATTCGCCACGATTCACGCAGCGCTGAAACCCGGCTCGCGTTTCGTCTTCTCGATTGAACACCCGATCTTCATGGCGCCGCGCAACCCCGGCTGGCTGACGGACAGCGAGGGCCACAAGCGCTGGCCGGTGGACAGTTATCAACGCGAAGGCGAACGGGTCACTAACTGGCTGGCCGATGGCGTGATCAAGCAGCATCGAACCGTCGGCACGTTGCTGAACACGCTGATCGCAGCGGGATTCAGCATCAGCCACGTCAATGAATGGGGCCCGAGCGACGCCGATGTGGTGGCGCTGCCGGCGCTCGCGGAAGAACGAGAGAGACCGATGATGATGCTGGTGGCGGTGGAGCGCTGACGAGCGCGCCGAATCACGACTCCCCCTGTAGGAGCAAAGCTTGCTCGCGATTGCGCACTGACAGCCACCATTGATGTCGACTGACACTACGCAATCGCGAGCAAGCTTTGCTCCCACAAGATTCAGCTCCAGATTTGCTGCAACAAGATTCAGATCCAGATTTGATCCCAGTGGATTCAGGTCCGGAGAACCTGGCGCACTACCGGGTCGCGACAATAAACAACCGCGGAAACGGCAGCAGTACTGATCCATCTTCCAGCGCCGGATAAGCCTGCTCAACGCCCGCCAGATACTCCTGGAGAAAAGCATCGCGCTCTTTCTCATTCAGAGGCTCGAGAAACGGACGCAAACCACTGCGCTTGAACCATTCGACGACCCCCGAAGGCCCCGCAGCCAATGGGTGATGATAGGTGGTGAGCCAGACGTCGACCCGTGAACAGTGCGGGCGCAGCACGGCGTAATAATCGCTGGCGCTGGCGACCTCGGTGCGTTGCGCGGCAGCCCCGGCCAGTTTTTTTGCCCACGGCCCCGTCGCAGCCACCTCTCGCATCAAGCGGTGCGATGGCTGGTTGAGCGTGTCGGGCATCTGCACCGCCAGGCTGCCGCCCGGCGCCAGTTTGTCCACCAACGCGGGCAACAATGAGGCGTGATCAGGCAACCACTGCAACACTGCATTGGCGAAAATCACATCGAACGGACCCGTCTCGCTCCACTGATCGATGTCGGAAACATCGAACCGCACTTGAGGCAAGCGCTTGCGTGCGGCTTCGATCATGTCGCTGGAACTGTCCAGCCCGCGCAATGTGGCGTGGGGATAGCGCTCCACCAACAGCTCCGTGGAGTTGCCCGGACCGCAGCCGATATCGATGGCCGAATGCACATCCCCTGGCGGTAGCGCGGCCAGCAGGTCGCGGGCGGGACGCGTGCGCTCATTTTCAAAAGCGACGTATTGTCTGGCAGACCAACTCATTGCGTTCTCCTGTAGGTGCGAAACGGCCAGGCACAAGCTTCACGGCAAATTCGCACCCACAAAAATAGCACGGACCTATTTGTCCGCTGCCTCCTTGTCCTGCATCTGCACCGAAGACTTGGTGCCATCAGTGTTGTCCCGGGTTTCGTTATCGGAATTATCGAAGCAGCCTTGCAGGGCGAACAGGCAGCAGGAAAGGCAAAGAGTGCGCAGGATGTTCATGGGGGGGCTCCAACTCTAATGGGGTTTAACTAGTGACTCTCCAGAGCGGGCAAAGGTTGCGACTGTCACCGCGATCAACGTCGAGCGTGGCTTTTTTTGACTCGAGTAAAATGTAAGCAGAATTTTCCATGTGCCGGTGCTGTCACAAATTCAAGTGCACCCCAATAAGGAATCCGGCAATGAAATTCGCAAAGATCTCGCAGAAGCTCGCTCTGTGGGCCGGCAGCCCCAAGACGTTCATGGCGGCCTTGATCCTGATATTCCTCTGGGGCTTGAGCGGTCCGATATTTGGCTACAACGATACCTGGCAGCTGGTCATCAATACGTCCACCACGATTATCACCTTCCTCATGGTGTTCCTGATCCAGAACACGCAAAACCGCGACACCGACATTCTCCACCTGAAAATCGACGAGTTGCTGCGGGTCAACAAGGAAGCGCAAAACGCCATGTTGGGCCTCGAATTGCTCGACCTGAAACAGCTGGAAGCCTTGCGCAAACACTATCGGGCCATGGGCGAAAAAGACGTCCACGCCCTCGAAGGGCTGGCTGCGGCGAACAAGCGCAAACAAGACCTGAACGAATGCTGAGCAAAAAAAACGGCGCCTGTGATGGGCGCCGTTTTGCGTTACTGGAAGCTATCGACTGGCTTGCAGGGCCCTGGCCATCTGTAAGTGATTCTGCAACTTGGGCAGAGTCTCTTCGGCAAACGCCTTGATTTCCGGCACCTGCGTGGACTGCGCCTGTTGCTGCAGTTGCTGGATGGCTTCTTCAGTGGTTTTCACCTGACTGGCCGCATAGGCCTGGTCGAACGAAGCGCCGTCCTGCACCTCGGGCATCAGGGCCTTGGCTTTATCCACCACCACTTCCCGTGGCGCCACCGGCAAGTCCAGCTGCTTGGCTATCTTGGCCAGATGCTGGTTAGCGGTGGTGCGGTCGTTGATCACCACGATGGTGTAGTCCTTGACCTCCTTGGATTCGGTTTTCTGATGCGCCAGGCGGCTGGCTTCGATGTCGGCCATGCCTTTGGCCGACGCATCGTTGATGAATTCGGCGGGTGACTGGGCGAAGGCATGGGTGGCAAACAACCCCAGTAACGTGGCAAAACTGATAGTGCGTAAACGGGTGGCCATCCGGCTCATGGTCGCGCCCTCCTCTTGAAGAATTCAAGCGCGAGCTTTCGCTCCCGCCTCTGGGTGATGACTGCGGCAGACAGCAGCCCGCATCACATAGGAAGTTCAAGAGCTTGAAAGGTTTAGTAAAGCTGACGCCAGTGCGACGAACGGTGGCCAATACAGAGCGATCAGGCTCAGACATCCAGGCGACGGCGATCTCTACGCTTGGCGCCGTACATCGCTTCGTCAGCATGGCGCAGCAGCTGCGACTCTTCGCTGCCATGCTCGGGGTAACGCGCGATGCCGATGCTGGTCTGGATGCTCATACCATGTCCGTCAAGGCGAAGGGGCTGAGCGAGCACCTGGCGTATATTAGCCGCCACCCGCTCGGGGTCTTGCCCGGCATCGATACGGTGCAGCAGCACGACGAACTCGTCTCCGCCCATACGGGCCACTGTGTCCGAACCGGTTACGCAACTCTTGAGTCGATGGGCGACCGCCTGTAACAGCAGATCACCAATGGCGTGACCGTGGGTATCGTTGACTTCCTTGAAGCGATCCAGATCGACATACAGCAAGGCCATTCGGCCGTCATTGAGATGCGCCGCTGTCAGCGCGGTTTTCAGGCGCTCGCGTAACAGGGTGCGGTTGGGCAACTGGGTCAGGGCGTCATGCCGAGCCATGTGATGCAAACGCGCGTGCAGTTGCTTGCGTTCAATTGCTGTTGCGACCTGGGCGCAGACGAAATGCAGCAGTTCCTGGTCCTGTTCGGTATAACGCAGGCCGTCCGGGCCGCTTTTGACCAGTACGGCGCCGATGGTGCCGTTCTGCGAGCTCAGCGGCACACCCAGCCAGCACGGCGAATCCTGGCTCGACACCAGCGCTTCAAAGCCTGCCGCCGCAGTGTGTTGCCCGGGTGTCAGCAACAGCGGCTGGCCGCTTCGAATGACCTCAGTGCACAGACGCTCGGTCACCGCTCCCGGCAGATCGGGCGAACACCCTGCTTCGTCGACGTGATAAGGAAACTGCAACGGTGCGCCATGCTCGTCGCACAGGGCCACGGTGAAATTCAGCGCCGGCAGCCATTCACCAATGATCGAGTGGATGCGCTTGAACAATGCCAGCAAATCTTCAGCCGCGTGGGCGGCCTCGGAAATCGCGTACAGCGCGGCTTGTCGGGACTCGGCCTGCTTGCGCCCGGTGATGTCTCGGGCCACGGCGATGCGCAGCTGATCGACTTCAGACCAGCGCGCCGACCAGAGAAGGTGCACGACGCGGCCATCCTTGCGCACGTAGCGATTTTCGAAGTTGAGTTTGGGCTCGCCGCCCATGATTTCCCGGGCGGCGTCGAGCGTGCGCTGCCGATCGGCGGGATGTACCAGGTCGATCATCCGCTGACCGATCAGCTCGTCGGCGGTATAGCCAAATACCTGTTCGCAGGCCGCACTGATGAACACGAAGGTGCCTTGCTTGTCGACGGCGCAAACCGCGTCCAGCAGCAAATCGATGTAACTCGCCAGGGGCGCGGAATTTCTGCTTGCCATGATGCTCCGGCGATTCGCCTCAAGTCCTGTCAGTCACCAGCCCGGGCAATGCATGCGCCAGGGCATTGATGGCGAAACCGATAAACATCACGCCACACAACCGAGTGATCAATAACTCATGGCGTTGGTACAAGGTCCGCACCTGACGCGTACCGACGATGCCAATGAGGATAGCGTAGGCTACCAGGCCGCCGAGAAAACTCAGCACGATCAACCAGGGCAGCATCGACCAGTTGAGCAACTCTGCCCGGCTGGACAACAGCGCGGTGAATGTTGCAACCGCCACCGGATACGCCTTGGGATTGGTCAGTCCGAACATAATGCCGTGCCACAACGGCTGCCGCGCCGCGCCTTGGGGCGCCTCGCCACTGCCACGCCTGGCACGCACTGCGCGCCATCCGAGCCAGAACAGATACAGCCCGCTGAGCACGCCCAGCACGTCGAACGCGGTGCTGCCGATCTCCCGCGCACCCACTATGGCGATCAGTGCTGTACTGCACCAGACCACATCCCCGAGCAAATGCCCACACAAAAAAGCTGCCCCGGCCCGCCGCCCTCGCGCTGCACCGATGCCAAACACCGCCAACACACCGGGCCCCGGTGTAATGCCGTAGATAAAACCCGAGGCGAGAACGGCCATGAGCAACGATGGGGTCATCGGTAAATCCTTTGAACGACGGGGTGACTGCACGCCAGTCTATCTCAGGTCTTGGGGCAGCCAATGTATTCTTCGTCGATACGCTCTCCTGTGGGAGTCAAGCTTGCTCGCGATAGTGGTCAATCAGCCGATAAAAGTTTTGAGCACCAGCCCGTCATCGCGAGCAAGCTCTGCCCCCAACAACGTGCAGGGGCTCTGCGAGCCCCTGCACCCGCCCGAAAAACAACTTAAAACGCGCTGCGGAAAATCTCCTCGATCTGGCGCTGATCCGCTGGGCGCGGGTTGGTCAGGCCGCAGGCGTCTTTGAGGGCGTTGGTAGCCAGGATCGGGATGTCGCTGAGTTTGGCACCCAGGTCGCGCAGGCCGGCGGGGATCTCGACGTCACGCGCCAGGGTGCGGATCGCGGCGATGGCGGCCTGGGCGCCCTCCTCCGGACTGAAGCCGCGGATATCGGCGCCCATGGCGTGGGCCACATCGGTCAGGCGGTCGGCGCAGACCAGCGCGTTGAAGCTCTGCACGTGAGGCAGCAGTACGGCATTGCAGACGCCATGGGGCAGGTCGTAAAAACCGCCCAACTGGTGGGCCATGGCGTGGACGAATCCCAAGGACGCATTGTTGAACGCCATGCCCGCGAGGAACTGCGCGTACGCCATGTTTTCCCGGGCCGCCAGGTCGCTGCCGTCGCGTACGGCCAGACGCAGGTTGTTGCTGATCAGGGTGACGGCTTTGAGCGCGCAGGCATCGGTGATCGGGTTGGCAGCGGTCGACACGTAGGCTTCGATGGCGTGGGTCAATGCGTCCATGCCGGTGGCTGCCGTGAGGCTCTTGGGCATCGCGACCATCAGCGCCGGGTCGTTGACCGACAGCAGCGGTGTAACGTTGCGGTCGACGATGGCCATTTTCACGTGACGGGATTCGTCGGTGATGATGCAGAAGCGGGTCATCTCGCTGGCGGTGCCGGCAGTGGTGTTGATGGCGATCAGCGGCAGTTGCGGCTGGCTGGATTGATCAACGCCTTCATAGTCGCGGATCTGCCCGCCGTTGGTGGCGCACAGGGCGATGCCCTTGGCGCAGTCATGGGGCGAACCGCCGCCCAGCGACACCACGAAATCACACCGGCTTTCCTTGAGCAGACCAAGGCCCAGTTCGACGTTGGCGATGCTCGGGTTCGGCCTGGCGCCGTCAAAGATCACCGATTCGATGTCCAGCAGCGCCAGCTTCCCGGCGATCATGCCGGCGACGCCGGCCTTGGCCAGCCCGGTATCGGTGACGATCAGGGCCTTGCGAAACCCGTACTTGCCAATGGCAACCATGGCTTCGTCAAGGCAGCCGATGCCCATGATGTTCACGGCGGGGATAAAAAATGTGCTGCTCATGAGCGAATCTCCTGACAGGAGCCGAACCGGTGATACCGACCCAGCGGGTACCCACAGGATCGACCCATCGGCGATGCGCTAACTTGATCTGGCTCAACGTCGGGTCGTGATAAAGTCACCGCCCATCAGACCTTTTGCTTCGAGACTCTCACCGCAATGACCGATTTCCAGGATGTTGATGCCCAACTTGAAGACTGGAATGCCTTGCGCGCCACCGCCTCGCTTGATGGCCTGCTGGTGGGCAATGGCGCCAGTCGCGCCGTGTGGGATGATTTTGGCTATGACTCGCTGTTTGAAAACGCCCGCACGGTTGAAGAAAAACCCTTGAGCCAATCCGAGCTGAGCGTATTTGACGCGTTGCAGACCCGCAGTTTCGAACAGGTCCTCAGCGCGCTGAAAACCACCAGCCGGGTGAACAAGGCCCTGGCAGTGAGCTCCGCCGCCCCGCGCAATCGCTACTATGCGATCAAGGAAGCGCTGATCAACACTGTGCATGCGGTGCATATTCCCTGGCGCCTGATCGTGCCTGCCACACTGGCTGCCATCAGTCAGGAGCTGGGCCGATACCGGACGGTGTTCACCACCAACTATGATCTGCTCAACCACTGGGCGATCCAGCACCAGCCAGATGCGATCAGCGACCTGTTCCAGGGCACCGAGCCACGCTTTGACCTGAGTGCCGCGGCCACGGGCAAAACCCGCTTGCTGTACCTGCACGGCGGCCTGCACCTGGTGCGCAACCAGGACGGCACGGCGCGCAAACTGATGACGACCGAGGGCACGTTGCTGGGCAGCTTTGCCATCAACAACACGATCAAGACCCTGGACGACGTGCCACTGTTCGTGAATGAGGGACAGTCCCAGGACAAGCTCAGGACCATCCGCAGCTCGGACTATCTGTCGTTCTGCTATGACCAGCTACTGGGGCATGGCGAGGGTTTGTGCATTTTCGGGCATGCGTTGGGCGAGCAGGACAACCACATCATCCAGGCGCTGCGCCAGGCGCAACCCAAGGTGGTGGCGATTTCGATTTATCCGCGCAGCAAGGCGTTTATCCAGCACCAGAAGCGGCATTACGCGAAGGTGTTCGAGGGGACGGGGTCAGCGTTGCGGTTTTTTGATGCCAAGACGCATGCGTTGGGCAGCCCCAAGCTCACCGTACCGGTGGAGGTATAGCGCTGGGGCGGCCGACGCCATCGCGAGTAGGCTCACTCCCACCGGGGGATGTGTGTCAGGCTTGAGGGAGGGTGATCAGAGCACCGGCAGAGTCTTGTCCTTGATCACCGTGCTCGGGCCATTGGCCTTGACGCTGGTGATGCCTTTTTCCAGTGCCGAAGCGTTGGCGTAGGATTCGCTGCTGCCAATGACCTCGTGATTGCCGGCCTTTAGATTGAAGTAAGGATGGCCGTCTTTGGTGGTCTTCCTTTCGTAGCGTTCTTCCAGCGGGCTGTTGCTCTGCACTGCCGCAATGCCTTTGTCGGCAGCGGCGCGGGTGGTGTACAACTCGCTGGTCAGAATGGTTTCGGCATTCGCGGCCTTCAGGACAAATCTGTACTGGCCACTGCTGCTTTTGCTCACTTCGTACCATCCGGACATGCTGGTGCTCCTGGGCAATTGAGAGGTTTCGCGCTTCAGAGTAAAGACCAGCCGAGGTTTTTTGTCGCCTGTCCGCGATGGCGGCGACGCGGTTAACGCTACTTCACCGCCGCGCGCACCACCGATAACTCCGGCGCCTGCCCCCGCCGCTGACTCAGATACCGCGTGCAACTCACCCTTAGAAACGAAGCAAAATTCACCACCTCGCCGCGGTAGTCCATCACCTCTTCATACAGCTTGGCGATCAACTGGTTGGTGGTCATGCCGTCGACTTCGGCGATTTCGCCCAGGATGTCCCAGAACTGGTTTTCCAGGCGCAGCGTGGTCACCACCCCGCAAATGCGTAGCGAGCGGGAGCGCGATTCGTAGAGGATCGGATCGGCTTTGACGTAGAGCTCGCACATCGCAATATCCCTCGTTACAGCGTGATTTGGGTGCCCAGCAATCCGAGAAAACCCGCGAGCCAGCTCGGGTGCGCCGGCCAGGCGGGCGCAGTGGCCAGATTGCCTTGAACGTGGCCCTGCGTCACCGGGATATCGATGAACGTACCTCCGGCAAGGCGCACCTCCGGAGCACAGGCCGGGTAGGCGCTGCACTCGCGGCCTTCAAGCACCCCGGCGGCGGCCAGCAGTTGCGCACCGTGGCACACGGCAGCGATCGGCTTGCCGGCCTGGTCAAACGCTCTCACCAGATCCAGGACCTGTTCATTGAGGCGCAGATATTCAGGAGCGCGGCCGCCGGGAATGACCAGCGCGTCGTAGTCCTGTGCCTTGACCTGGGCGAAGTCGAAGTTCAGGGCGAACAGGTGGCCGGGTTTTTCACTGTAGGTCTGGTCGCCTTCGAAGTCATGAATCGCCGTGCGCACGGTCTGGCCGGCGCTCTTGTCCGGGCACACCGCATGCACCGTGTGACCGACCATGAGTAGTGCCTGGAACGGCACCATCACTTCGTAATCTTCGACGTAATCGCCGACCAGCAGCAGAATTTTCTTGGCAGCCATGAGGGGAACTCCTTGGGGGTACAGGGGAGTATTGAAGGTAGTCTTTATCTGTAGGGGTGGGTAATAACCTGCTACTACGGCATGGCGTTGGGATGGGTTGGTTCGGGCTGTAGCTGCGGCTGCGGCTGCGGCTGCGGCTGCGGTTGTATGCGGACGGCGTAGGAGCTGGCGTAGCCTGCGATCTTTTGGCGGTGTCGGAGGGGACGCAAGATCGAGATCAAGAGATCGCAGCCTTCGGCAACTCCTACGTTCGGGGATTACCCGAACTGTACACCCAACTCTGTGCCTATCTGTAACCGTCCAGGCGCGGTGGATTGTGGCTAGATGAAGCCACGCTCCATCATCCCTGATCCTGGTCCCCATCATGTCCTCGCGCGAAAACACCGGCATGGCCCTCGGCCTGCTAGGCGTAGTGATCTTCAGCCTCACCCTGCCCTTCACACGGATCGTCGTGCAGGAAATCCATCCCTTGCTCAACGGCCTGGGGCGAGCCCTGTTTGCGGCAGTACCGGCGGCGCTGCTTCTGCTGTGGCAGCGAGAGAAATGGCCCACCTGGAAACAGATCAAAGGCCTGACGCTGGTAATCGCCGGGGTGATTCTGGGATTTCCGGTGCTTTCGGCCTGGGCGATGCAAACGTTGCCGGCATCCCACGGGGCGCTGGTGAACGGGCTGCAACCCTTGTGCGTGGCGCTGTACGCCGCCTGGTTGTCCCACGAGCGGCCGTCAAAAGCCTTCTGGGCCTGCGCGGCGCTGGGCAGCGCGCTGGTGCTCGGTTATGCATTGATCAGCGGCGCGGGTAGCATCCAGGCCGGTGACTTGCTGATGTTGGGTGCGATTGCCGTGGGCGGCCTGGGGTATGCGGAGGGAGGCCGGCTGGCCAAGGAAATGGGCGGCTGGCAAGTGATCTGCTGGGCGCTGGTGCTGTCGACGCCGCTGTTGATCGGACCAGTACTTTACCTGGCGCTGCAACATCAGGGCGAGATCTCCGCCAGGACCTGGTGGGCTTTCGGCTACGTTTCACTGTTTTCGCAGTTCATCGGTTTTTTCGCCTGGTACGCCGGGCTGGCCATGGGCGGAATCGCCCGGGTCAGTCAGATCCAGTTGCTGCAGATCTTTTTCACCATTGCCTTTTCTGCGTTGTTCTTCGGCGAACACGTTGAGCCGATCACCTGGGTGTTTGCTGGCGGGGTGATTGTGACGGTCATGCTGGGACGCAAGACTGCGGTCAAACCTGCCCGCATCGCGACCTCATGAGGCCTCGCCGCCCGGAGCAGGCGCAACGCTTGCTCACGATATCGAGATCGCCATCGCTATCGCGAGCAAGCTTTGCTCCTACAGGCATGGTCACCCTTCAGAGGTAACCATCAGCCCGCAGCAAGGTTTCCAGGCAGTGCTCGCTGATACGGTAGAAGTCCTTCAGCTCCTGGATCTTTACCAGCAACTGCGCCGGGTCCACGGGCTCGGCGCGCTTGACTGCCAGGATCATCTTGTTTTTGTTGGTGTGGTCCAGCGAGATGAACTCGAACACCTTGGTTTCATAACCGCAGGCTTCCAGGAACAGCGCACGCAGGCTGTCGGTGACCATTTCCGCCTGCTGCCCCAGATGCAGGCCGTATTGCAACATCGGCTTGAGTAAAGCCGGGCTCTGAATCTGCAGGCGGATCTGTTTGTGGCAGCACGGCGAACACATGATGATCGAGGCGCCCGACCGAATGCCGGTATGGATCGCGTAGTCAGTGGCAATGTCACACGCATGCAAGGCGATCATCACCTCCAGTTCGCTCGGCGCCACGCTGCGCACGTCACCGCATTTGAACACCAGCCCCGGATGCTCGAGCTTGGCAGCAGCGGCATTGCACAGGGTCACCATGTCTTCGCGCAGCTCGACTCCAGTCACTTCGCCCTCGGCGTGCAGCGTGTTGCGCAGGTAATCGTGAATCGCGAACGTCAGGTAGCCCTTGCCTGAGCCAAAATCGGCGACCCGAACCGGCTTGTCCAGCGCAAGTGGCGAGGTGGTGAGGGCGTGGCTGAACACCTCGATGAACTTGTTGATCTGCTTCCACTTACGCGACATCGCCGGGATGAGTTCGTGTTTCCCGTTGGTCACGCCGAGGTCGGCAAGGAACGGCCGGCTGAGGTCCAGAAAACGATTCTTCTCGCGGTTGTGCTCGGCGGACGGCACTTCGCGCAGTTGCTGGGGTTTACTTTTGAACAGCGAACTCTTGCCCTTTTTACTGTATTCGAGCTGGGCTTCGTCAGTCACCGACAGCAAGTGGGCATTCTTGAATGAGGCTGGCAGCAAAGCGCCAATGCTGGCCACGCCCTCGCCCAGCGCCAGGTTCCTGGTGATATCGCGGGTCTTGTAACGGTAGACAAAAGACAGGCACGGCTGATCCTTTACCGTCAGCTGCTTGATGATCACGCGCTGCAAATCCGGCTCGTCACCGACGTACTTGGCCAGTACCAACTTGATAAACGCATGCTGCTCCAGGCTTGAACGCAGCAAGTCGATGAACTGCGCGTGGTGATCCGGCGCGAGGCTGGCGGGGGTGGCAACAATGGACATGGCAGAAACAGCCTCAGGCGGAGCAAACAGGGAATGCCGCTATTTTAAGGGGGATGGCCGCTTTGGGCACGGGGTTATTTGCCACAGGTCCTGAAACCTAACCCAATACCACCAGACGGTTGGGCAACTCGTTCCTGGCATGGGTAACCGGCACATGCACCTTCAGCAACTCTCCACAGGCCTCGACGCAGGTCACGAACCCCTGCAAGGTCTGACCCTGTTTCACCTGGTGGGTAAAGGTCGAGACAATCGCGTCCCAGGTCTTGTTATCCAGGCGACTGGAGATCCCTTCATCCACCAGGATTTCCACATAACGCTCGGCTTCGCAGACAAAAATCAGCATCCCGGTGCTGCCCACCGTATGGTGCAGGTTCTGTTCCAGGAACTGTCGGCGCGCCAGGTTCGATGCACGCCAATGCCGCACCGACCGAGGGATGAGGTGGGTAGTGATGCGCGGGATGCGGAACAGCAGGCACAACACGATAAAGCTCCCCCATTGCACCAGCAGCAGGCTGTGCAGGGTCAGCCAGCCGGTCAGGTAATGCACGACACCCGGCACCACCAGGGCCAGCAGGCTGGCCCACAGCAGTGGAATGTAGGCATAGTCGTCCGCACGAGCGGCGAGCACGGTGACCAGTTCGGCGTCGGTCTCGCGCTCCACCCGCGCGATCGCTTCGGCGACCTTGCGCTGTTCGTGTTCATTCAGTAATGCCATATCAGAAACGCTCGCTCACTTATTGTCATCACCAGCCGCCCGACGAACCACCGCCCCCGAAACTGCCCCCGCCACCACTGAAGCCACCGCCACCGCCGCCACCGAATCCACCACCGCCAAAACCGCCCGAACCGCCTCGCCCACCGCCACCACTGGGCAGGATGCCGAGCATCTGGCAGACAAATACGGTGAGGATGAACAGCATGACGAGGAACACCAATACCCCGGGATGCCGTGACAGGAAATCGCTATCCTGATCCCCGCGGGGTTCGTAGACCGTGGAAGGTTCGTCCAGCGGATTGCCGCCCAGCACGACCAGCATGGCCGCAACGCCGTCGCTGATGCCCTTGCTGAAATTACCGGTCTTGAACGATGGAGTGATCACCTGATTGATGATCACCGAACTCTGCGCATCGGTCAGGCGATCTTCCAGCCCGTAACCGACCTCGATACGCAACCGTCGATCATCCCGGGCCACAATCAGCAGTGCGCCGTTGTTCTTGTCCTTCTGGCCAATGCCCCAGTACCGCCCCAGTTGATAGCCGAAGTCGGCAATGTCTGTGCCCTGCAAATCCGCCACAGTGACCACCACCAACTGTTCACCGGTGGCTTTTTCGTGAGCCTGGAGTTGCTGGGCCAGTTGCTCGCGAACCGCGGGCTCGATCATCTGGGCGTTATCAACCACCCGCCCGGTCAGCTGGGGAAACTTCAACTCGGCCTGGGCCGCCAGGGCAAACACCCAGAGCAGCAGCACCAGGCCAACTTTCAACACGCGCATTGGCAACCTCATCCGTGGTAATGCAGCCCGATCAGAACTTCACTTGAGGTGCTTTATCGGCATCGGGGCTGGTCGCCTCGAAGGTTTCACGCACAGGCAGATCGCTGTACATCACACTGTGCCAGAGGCGCCCAGGGAAAGTGCGGATCTCGGTATTGTATTTTTGCACTGCCAGGATGAAATCCCGTCGTGCGACCGCGATACGGTTCTCGGTACCTTCGAGTTGCGACTGCAGCGCCAGGAAGTTCTGGTTGGCCTTGAGGTCCGGATAACGCTCGGACACCACCATCAGGCGACTCAGGGCACCGGTCAGCTGATCCTGGGCCTGCTGGAACTGCTTGAGCTTTTCCGGGTTGTCGAGGGTGCTGGCATCCACCTG
Source organism: Pseudomonas sp. HY13-MNA-CIBAN-0226 (assembly GCF_040310305.1). NCBI lineage: Bacteria > Pseudomonadati > Pseudomonadota > Gammaproteobacteria > Pseudomonadales > Pseudomonadaceae > Pseudomonas > Pseudomonas sp. HY13-MNA-CIBAN-0226. The sequence continues at coordinate 19,698 of NZ_JBEOPS010000023.1, read as the reverse complement.
GATCGAAGTCGCCTTGGCCCGGGCTTCAATGACCGCCGTCAGGGTTTCTTCTTCATGTTTGGCGTAGCCCTTGACCGTTTCCACCAGGTTGGGGATCAGGTCGGCACGGCGTTGGTACTGGTTCTGCACCTGACCCCAGGCGGCCTTGGCCTGTTCGTCCAGGGTTGGAATATTGTTGATGCCACAGCCGGCCAACAGCGTGGTCAGCAACATCAGGGCAGCCACCTGCAAGCTCGACCGATAGTGGTGTCGTACATTCATCTGGTTGACGCTCCCTTGCACATTCCGTTGAAAAAACAACCTGCGAACTTTGAACGCGGCTCTTGGGGCATAATCGGCGCCGCCACTGGATTGCATCCTGCCGATGGGCTAAAAGATGCTCCAGGATTAAAACAGTTCAGAAGTTTGCTGCATTTACCTGAACAACAATAGTCGCTCCCTCAATTTTGGCTGACCGGCGCGAAGTCATCGCCGCTTAGGCTTTCGAGAAGACAATTCATGAAGAAGCTGTGTTTGCTGGGCCTGTTCGTCAGCCTGGCCAGTCATAACGTACTGGCCGCCGCGACGCCCGCACCTCTGGAAAACAAGGATGCCTTCGTCAGTAACCTGATGAAGCAGATGACCCTCGATGAAAAAATCGGCCAGCTGCGCCTGATCAGCATAGGCCCGGAAATGCCGCGCGAGATGATCCGCAAGGAAATTGCCGCCGGCAACATCGGTGGCACGTTCAACTCGATCACCCGCCCGGAAAACCGTCCGATGCAGGACGCAGCGATGCGCAGCCGGCTGAAGATCCCGATGTTCTTCGCCTATGACGTGATCCACGGCCACCGGACGATTTTCCCGATTCCGCTGGCCCTGGCGTCGAGCTGGGATATGGACGCCATCGGCCTGTCCGGGCGCATTGCTGCCAAAGAGGCCGCGGCCGACAGTCTCGACATCACCTTCGCACCGATGGTCGACATCTCCCGCGACCCGCGCTGGGGCCGCACTTCCGAAGGCTTCGGCGAGGACACCTACCTGGTGTCGCGCATCGCCGGGGTCATGGTCAAGGCGTTCCAGGGTGCCGGCGCGAATGCGGCCGACAGCATCATGGCCAGCGTCAAGCACTTTGCCTTGTATGGCGCGGTAGAGGGCGGTCGCGACTACAACGTGGTCGACATGAGCCCGGTCAAGATGTACCAGGACTACCTGCCGCCGTACCGCGCCGCGATTGATGCTGGCGCCGGCGGAGTCATGGTGGCACTGAACTCAATCAACGGCGTACCGGCGACCGCCGACACCTGGCTGATGAATGACCTGTTGCGCAAGGACTGGGGCTTCAAGGGCCTGGCTGTCAGCGACCACGGGGCGATTTTCGAGCTGATCAAGCACGGCGTTGCTCGCGATGGCCGTGAAGCGGCGAAGCTGGCGATCAAGGCCGGCATCCACATGAGCATGAACGACACGCTTTATGGCAAGGAACTGCCAGGGTTGCTGAAGGCTGGCGAGATCGAGCAGAGCGACATCGACAATGCCGTGCGGGCTGTGCTCGGCGCCAAGTACGACATGGGGCTGTTCAAGGACCCGTACCTGCGCATCGGCAAGGCCGAGGATGACCCGGCCGACACCTACGCCGAAAGCCGCCTGCACCGTGCCGAGGCCCGTGACGTAGCACGTCGCAGCCTGGTGCTGCTGAAGAACCAGGGCGAGACCCTGCCGTTGAAGAATACCGCGAAGATCGCCCTGGTCGGTCCGTTGGCCAAGGCGCCAATCGATATGATGGGCAGTTGGGCCGCTGCCGGCAGACCCGCGCAATCAGTGACCCTGTTCGACGGCATGAACGCGGCCATGGCCGACAAGGCAACTTTGATCTACGCCCGCGGCGCCAACATCACCAGCGACAAGAAGGTCCTGGATTACCTTAACTTCCTGAACTTTGACGCACCGGAAGTGGTTGATGATCCGCGCTCGGCCCAGGTGCTGATCGACGAAGCCGTGAAAGCGGCCAAGGACGCCGATGTGGTGGTGGCAGCGGTGGGCGAATCCCGTGGCATGTCCCACGAGTCCTCAAGCCGCACCGACCTGAACATACCCGCCAGCCAGCGCGAACTGATCAAGGCCCTCAAGGCCACCGGCAAGCCATTGGTCCTGGTGTTGATGAACGGGCGTCCACTGTCGATCCTTGAAGAAAAGGACCAGGCAGATGCGATTCTGGAAACCTGGTTCAGCGGCACCGAAGGGGGCAATGCCATCGCTGACGTGCTCTTCGGCGACTATAACCCCTCGGGCAAGCTGCCCCTGACCTTCCCGCGTTCGGTAGGCCAGATTCCGACCTACTACAACCACCTGAGCATTGGCCGGCCGTTCACGCCGGGCAAGCCGGGCAACTACACCTCGCAGTACTTCGATGACACAACCGGCCCGCTGTTTCCATTCGGTTTTGGCCTGAGCTACACCGATTTCAGCCTGAGCGACATGGCGTTGTCATCGACCACACTGAACAAGACCGGCAAGCTCGATGCCAGCGTCATGCTGAAGAACACTGGCAAGCGTGATGGCGAGACCGTGGTGCAGTTGTATATCCAGGACGTCACCGGTTCGATGATCCGGCCAGTGAAGGAGCTGAAGAACTTCCAGAAAATCATGCTCAAGGCCGGCGAACAGAAAGTCGTGCACTTCACCATTACCGAGGATGACCTGAAGTTCTTCAACACCCGGCTCAAGTACGCGGCAGAGCCTGGCAAGTTCAACGTGCAGATCGGCCTGGACTCGCAGGACGTGACTCAGCAGAGTTTCGAGTTGCTGTAACCCCTCGGACACTGCGAATCACTGTGGGAGCGGGCTTGCCCGCGATGAGGCCATAACATTCAACATCTACGTTGACTGTCAGGCCGTCATCGCGGGCAAGCCCGCTCCCACAATAATTTACGACTACCCCCGCCGATCCAGCAAATTCACCACGAGCCGATCCACCCATCCCCACACCCGCTGCTTCACCCGCCGCCACAGCGGCCTGCGCTGCCAGGCCTCCAGGCTGACTTCCTGACTCTGGGTAAAATCCTTCTCGAAACTGGCCACCACTGCTCGGGTCAACCCTGGGTCCAGGGCTTCAAGGTTGGCTTCCAGGTTGAAACGCAAATTCCAGTGATCGAAATTGCACGAGCCGATGCTGACCCAGTCATCGACCAGGACCATTTTCAAGTGCAGGAAACAGGGCTGGTACTCGAAGATTTTCACGCCAGACTTCAGCAACCTGGGGTAATAACGATGCCCGGCGTAGCGGACCGACGGATGATCGGTGCGCGGCCCAGTCAGCAGCAGCCGCACATCGATCCCCCGCGAGGCAGCGCGGCGCAGCGAGCGACGGACCTTCCAGGTCGGCAGGAAATAGGGCGTGGCGAGCCAGATGCGTTTCTGCCCACTGTTCAGCGCACGGATCAGCGACTGCAGAATATCGCGGTGCTGGCGCGCATCAGCGTACGCCACCCGCCCCATGCCCTCGCCCGCGGAAGGCACCTTGGGCAGGCGCGGCAAACCGAAATGCGCCGCAGGCCTCCATGCGCGGCGATGGCGGTTGGCGATCCATTGGCGGTCAAACAGTAACTGCCAGTCGATCACCAGAGGACCGGAAATTTCCACCATGACCTCGTGCCACTCGCTGACGTCCTCCCCCGGGTTCCAGAACTCATCGGTGACGCCAGTGCCGCCGACCACCGCCAGGCTCTGATCGACCAACAGCACTTTGCGGTGGTCACGATAGAAGTTGCCCACCCAGCGCCGCCAGCTCAAGCGATTGTAGAAGCGCAACTCCACGCCAGCGGCTATCAGGCGCTGACGCAGGGCCTGGGTAAATGCGAGGCTGCCATAGTCATCGAACAGGCAGCGCACACGCACTCCGCGCTCGGCGGCCTGGGTCAACGCCTGCACCATGGCTTCGGCGCAGGCGCCCGCCTCCACCAGATACAGCTCCAGTTCGACCTGTTCTTCGGCGCGTGCGATCGCCACCAGCATTCGCGGGAAGAACTGCGGACCATCGATCAACAGCTCAAAGCTGTTGCCTTCGCGCCAGGGGAAGATCGCACCGGCCATGGCAGTCAGCGCGCCGTGAAGATCAGTACCGCACCCACCGGTACCGACAGGCTGATCGCCGATAGACCGGCGACCTTGCGCAAGCTTTCCAGCCCCGGCGCAAGGTCGAAGTCCGCCGCGTTGATCACCAGCGGCTCCAGCGTCACTACCTGAAATCGCCGGTCATCAAGACGAGTCGCCAACAGCTCGGCGTTGTATTCGTGGGTCTTGCCATGCAGGTTAACGGTCACCGGCAGACGCAACTCGAGCTGCGCACCGGAGGCGAGATCATTGATCGGGCCCAGGTCAATTTGCGTAGTGATCAGGGCTTCGGCGAAGGTCTTGGTGTCGAACAGCTCCTTGCGCATGCGTTCGTCGCGCAATGGAATACCACTGTTCACCGAGTCCAGCTCGACTTCGACCTCGGCCAGGCCTTTGGGGCTGACCTTGCCGTGCAGCACGAGGAAGCGCTGCACTTCGGAAATGTTGGCGTTTTTAGTGCTGACGAACGACAGCCGCGAAGACTCGCCATCGAGGTACCAGTTGGCCTGCGCCGACGCAGTAGCGCTGGCCAGCAGCACAAAGGCGAGCGTTTTACAAAGGGGCCGCTTGAACATAAAGACTCGTGGGGCAGATAAACCTGAGCGAACCTTAACCGCCCCTGAGCGCATTGCAAACTGTGGCGTCGAATCATCGCAGTTGAATTCCTGTGGGAGCGAGCCTGCCCGCGGTGGCGGTTTCGCATCCAGCATTGGCAGTGGATGCCAGATTGCAATCGCGAGCAGGCTCACTCCTACAGGGTTTCGCCAGTTGCTACCGGTTTCAGGGCATCAGGCGACAGCCCTGACGCGCGCCGAGCCACTGCGCGCTGCTGCTACGACCCAAGCCACTGACGGAGACGGTCTTGCTGGCGGAGTCATCCGCGAAACCGCTGGTCGCCAGCCACTGCTTCACATAGCGGTGGCAGTACTCGGCGGGGTTGTTCATCACGTAACGGCACGAGCAATACTCCTTCGCGGTGTAGGCGCTGATGATGTCAGGAAACGCCCACAGCGCCATCCGCTCCTGCCAGACCCAGCCAAGCAGGGCGAGCAGCAGAATCAGCCACAGCGTGATGAGAGGACGGCGGCGTACAAAGCTGCGGCGAGTCACCGCTGCACCTGCCCGGCGACTGCCTGGCGCACGAGCCTGAGCAATGTGTTGTGGCTATAGCTGCCATCGCGATCATCACCGTAGCGCACGATCACCAGGTTTTCGCTGGGGATCACGTACAGCGCCTGGCCCCAATGCCCGAGCGCCGCGAAGGTATCGGCAGGAGCATCGGGCCAGGGTCGCGCTGCCCCCTCGACGACGCGGTTAAGCCACCAATGTCCGCCCGGCACCGTAGCATCCTGGTGGGCCTTGTACCCCTTGAAGGGCTCGCGATTGAAGGCGACCCAGTCCTTGGGCAGCAATTGCCGTTCGCCCCAGCGCCCGTCTCGCGCCATCAGCAAACCGATGCGTGCCAGATCGCGGGCGGTGAGGTAGGCATAGGAGGACGCGACGAAAGTGCCACTGGCGTCGGCCTCCCAGGTCGCGTCGCGGATGCCCAGCGGCTCGAACAAGGCGTTCCATGGGTAATCCGCATAACGCGTCGGCCCAACGATGGCTTTCAACGCGGCGGACAGCAGGTTGCTGTCGCCACTGGAATAGCGAAACACCTGGCCGGGCTCGGCGTAAGCGTCATGGGAGGCAGTGAACGCAGCCATGTTTGAATGACCGCGGGTATACAGCATCGCCACCACTGAGGACTTCAGCGGGGCGTACTCGTAGTCTTCCTGCCAGTCCAGGCCGGAGGCCCAGTGCAGCAGGTCAGCCATGCTGATGGCCGGATGCTTTCCTAGCGCCGGATAGAACTTCAGCACCGGGTCCGAAAGCTTGAACAGGCCTTCGCCATAGGCCACGCCGAGGACCGCGGCCATGAGGCTCTTGCTGATCGACCAGGTCAGGTGCGGCGTGTCGGCAGTGATCGGTGCGCAGTAGCGTTCGTAAAGCAATTGGCCGTCGCGGATCACCAGCAAGGCATCGGTACGTATACCTGCCCGGGTGCTGTCATTACGGGGCGCGAATGCATAGGCCTCCAGGGCTTGCAGCGTTGGCCCGCTCAGGCTCGGGCCGCTGGACCACTGCTCCCCGGGCCAGGTTTCGGCACGGGCGCAGACACTGAGCATCACCAGGAAACACAGGGACAAACCTTTGGACATGGTGAGGGCTCGGGAGGTTGAACCTGTTGAGCCTAGTTGAAGCTAATTACAGTTTTAAGTTGGGTGTGGACCTTGGAGACGCCATCGCGGGCAAGCCTTGCTCACACAGGTCAGCGGCCACACCGCTGACTGGTCTGGCCCAAAAATGTTGGACCTCAATCATCAATTTTGGGGTGCAGACCATCGCGCAGGAATCGCGTGTGCACTGCAAATCCCTGTGGGAGCAAGGCTTGCCCGCGATGGGGCCATTCAATCCAGCGCAGATCACGCCAATGCCTTGGCCAACCGCTTGCCCCGCGCCACCGCTGCCAGATCCATCACCGCCTGATCGCGCTGCCACATCGCCGCCCAGTGCGGCGGCCCATCCGCCAGCGCCAGGCCGATCTCGACCTTGAGCCCGTCGAACTGGGCGAACAAACCGCCCAGCAACACATGCCCTGCCGGATTGTTCGGCGCCTGACGGCTGACTTCCGCACATCCGGCGAGCAACGCCAGCAATCGCAGCTGCAGGGACTGCGGCCAGGCACTGTCCTGCCCTATGCCGTAAAGCCAGGCGGTCACTGCGCTCAGCACATAGATATCTTCCAGGGTGCGGAACGGTTTGACGTAGGCGTCCCAACCGTCCCCGGCCAGCAATTCGCATTGGGCGTTCTCCAGAACCAGCCGACAGTGGCCGATATCCGGCATCAACGGGATCGACGGCAGGTGCTCCAGGCTTACCCCGGGCTCGCCCGGATACACCACCGCCAGGCTCAGGCGAGGCGCTTCGCCGGGCTGCTCGCTGCGAGCGGCGACCAGCAGCCAGTCGGCAGCATTGCCCGCGGTGACGAAATCCTTGCGGCCGCTCAGGCGTAAATCGCCCAGGCGAGTCTGCATGTCCGCCACCCGCAGGCTGCGCTGCTCGGTCGCACACATGGCGCCCAGGCTCAGCGGCGCGCTTGGCCAGAGCATGCGTAACGCAGCCTGATACCCCACCAGAAATGCCAGCCCCGGCGTCGCCATCAATCGCCCGCCCGCCACTGCCAGCTCGAAGGGCGTGACACTCCCCAGTTGCTGCAAAAGATTGGCAAAGCCTTCCGCCAGGTCCGCACTGGCCGGCACTCGATCACAACGTTTCAACAGGTTCTGCCAAGGCATTGAAGGCTCCTCAAGGGCTGTCATACAAGCATCACCAAAGCTTCATGGCGATGACACCGGGGCTACATAGCCTGACTTTGCACAACACGGCTGCATAAAGAAAGTCGATCGACTGCCACCCAAGACGGGTGACCAGCCCGCACGGAGATTCGCCATGACCCAGATCGCCCACATCCGCGACACCGGCAATGAACGTCGCCTGCAAGCCGAACGCCTGGTAGGTGCCGACGCGCTGCAGGAAGCCCAGGCTCTGCGCTTCAACGTGTTCAGCGGCGAATTCAACGCCAAGCTGAAGGGCGCGGAGTGGGGTCTGGACATGGATGACTACGACGTTCACTGCGCCCACATCGGGGTGCGCGACCTGAACACCGGCCGCCTGGTGGCGACTACCCGCTTGCTTGACCACCAGGCCGCGAGCAGCCTGGGCAGGTTCTACAGCGAAGAGGAGTTCAGCCTGCATGGCCTGGTCCACTTGCAGGGCCCGATTCTGGAAATCGGGCGCACCTGCGTCGATCCCGCCTATCGCAACGGCGGCACCATCGCCGTGCTCTGGGGTGAGCTGGCCGAAGTGTTGAACCAGGGCGGCTATAGCTACCTGATGGGCTGTGCCAGCATCCCGATGCAGGATGGCGGAATCCAGGCCCATGCGATCATGCAGCGCCTGCGCGAGCGCTACCTGTGCACCGAACACCTGCGTGCCGAGCCGAAAAAGCCGCTGCCGGCACTGGCCATTCCCTCCAACGTCATCGCCGAAATGCCACCGCTGCTCAAGGCGTACATGCGCCTGGGCGCGAAGATTTGCGGCGAGCCCTGCTGGGATGAAGATTTCCAGGTGGCCGACGTATTTATCCTGCTCAAGCGCGATGAACTCTGCCCGCGTTACGCCAAGCACTTCAAGGCGGCCATGTGATGAGCCGGTTGAGGGTGTACGCACGAATCGCACGAGTGCTGGTGGTGGTAACGCTGGGGTTGAGCATGGCTGGCGTGTTCGGGTTGTTCGAGCGCCTGGGCATCGCGCACTCCATGGCGCGCCGCCAGCGCTGGTCGCGTTTCTTCATGGCGCGCCTGGCCAATGCCCTGCCCTTTCGTGTGACCGTCCACGGCGAACTGCCGCAGCAACCGATGCTCTGGGTCAGCAATCACGTGTCCTGGACAGACATTCCGCTGCTGGGCATGCTCACCCCGCTGTCGTTCCTGTCCAAGGCAGAGGTGCGCACCTGGCCGGTGGCGGGCTGGCTGGCGGCCAAGGCCGGCAGCCTGTTCATTCGTCGTGGTTCGGGCGACAGCCAGTTGATCCGCAAGCAAATGGCCCGTCATCTGCAGCAGGCCCATCCCCTGTTGATGTTCCCGGAAGGCACCACCACCGATGGCCGCTCGCTGCGCACCTTCCATGGTCGCCTGCTATCCGCGGCGATTGATTCCCAGGTGAAGCTGCAACCGGTGGCGATTCGTTATCTGCGCGGGGGTGAGCTGGATTCGCTGGCGCCTTTTATTGGCGACGATGACTTGCTGTCGCACCTGATGCGCCTGTTCGGCGATGAGCGCGGTGATGTGGAAATTCATCTGCTCAAGCCAATCGCTTGTGAAGGCCGGGAACGCGCGGCGCTGGCGTTCGATGCGCAGCAGGCGGTGCAGAAGGCATTGTTTGGGGCGATTCCGGAACAGCAGCAAAGGCCGATGCGCCCTGCTATAGCTGCCTGACACCATTCCCCGAAAACAACAAATATCCTGTGGGAGCGAGCCTGCTCGCGATAGCGGTGTATCAGTCGGCAACTCTGTTGGCTGACAGACCGCAATCGCGAGCAGGCTCGCTCCCGCAGGGTCTCCCCCAGGTCTATTTTGCTGGATGGTTCTGCACAAAGAGCTGAAGCTGAGGGTAGAACAACCGGAAATCCTCGCTCAGCGGCTCATACAGCACCCGCAACTCCTGCATCGCCCCGGCCAGTTCCTCCGGCCGGGTCAGCCGCCGCGAAATCCCGCGCAGCACCTGCTCCAGCACATCGAACTGGCGATAAGACCCCAACCAGTCATTGGCCATCATGTGCGGCGCAATCCTCGCCAGGCGTTCCGGCAGTTGCCGCTCACTGGCCAGCACCCGGTACACATCCGAAGTGAACCGTTCCAGCGGCTGCTCGGCATACAGGCCCCAGTCCCGCGCCAGGCAGTGATCGAAAAACACATCGAGGACGATCCCGGCGTAACGCCGGCGAGTCAGGGAAAAACGCGACAACGATACATCGACCAACGGATGCCGGTCGGTAAATACGTCAATGCTGCGATGCAGCTGGATGGCCGCCTCGACCTCCGGATCAAATTGCCCCTGCAGCCGCCCTTTGACGAAATCGCCATACAGGCTGCCGAGCAATTGACCGGGGCGCTGCCCACCAAGGTGCAGATGTGCGAGATAATTCATGTCGCCAGCTTAGCACTGCGCACCCGAATCGTTACAGCCAACGTATCGTTATAACTCGATATAGCGAATTATGTGGTCGTGAGACCAAAATCATATTTGTGTATCGCGAAATAGCGATTTAAAGTTCGCCTCATCGCGATATAGCGTTTTACTCATCACGAGCCCATACCATGCCTATTAATCTCGACGAAATAATAAAAGCCCTGGCACACCCAGTCCGGCGAGAAATCCTGCACTGGTTGAAAGACCCGACCCTCGAATTCCCCGACCAGACCCACAGCAACGAGCACGGAGTCTGCGCCGGACAAATCGATCAACGCTGTGGCCTGTCGCAATCCACAGTCTCCGCGCACCTGGCCACCCTGCAACGCGCCGGCCTGATCAGCAGCCGCAAAGTTGGTCAATGGCACTTTTTCAAACGCAACGAGGAAACCATCCAGGAATTCCTCAGCACCTTCAGTAAAGAGCTCTGACCCTTTCAGTCAGCCAGCCCACAAGGAATCAACATGCCCCTCTCGCTCCTCATCCTGGCCTTGAGCGCCTTTGCCATCGGTACCACCGAGTTCGTCATCATGGGCCTGTTGCCCGATGTGGCGGCCGACCTCGGCGTGTCGATTCCTGGCGCGGGCTGGTTGGTGACCGGTTACGCACTGGGCGTGGCCATCGGTGCGCCGTTCATGGCACTGGCCACCGCCAAACTGCCGCGCAAGGCCGCCCTGGTAGCGTTGATGGGCATTTTCATCATCGGCAATGTGCTTTGCGCGCTGGCCAGTGACTACAACGTGCTGATGTTCGCCCGTGTCGTGACGGCGCTTTGCCACGGCGCCTTCTTCGGCATCGGCTCGGTGGTGGCGGCAGGCCTGGTTCCGGCTAACAAGCGCGCATCCGCCGTGGCCCTGATGTTCACCGGCCTGACCTTGGCCAACGTCCTCGGCGTGCCACTGGGCACCGCCCTCGGCCAGGAAGCCGGCTGGCGCTCGACCTTCTGGGCAGTGACCGTCATTGGCGTGATTGCGCTGATCGGCCTGATTCGGTTCCTGCCCGCCAAGCGGGATGAAGAGAAACTCGACATGCGCGCCGAATTGCGGGCACTCAAGGGCGCCGGCATCTGGTTGTCCCTGAGCATGACCGCGCTGTTCGCCGCCTCGATGTTCACCTTGTTCACCTATGTCGCGCCGCTGCTCGGCGACGTTACCGGGGTCTCGCCCAAAGGCGTTACCTGGACCCTGCTGTTGATTGGCCTGGGCCTGACCGTGGGCAACATCATCGGCGGCAAGCTGGCGGACAAGCGACTGGCAGCGACCCTGATTGGCGTTTTCATCTCGATGGCCGTGGTCTCCACCGTATTGACCTGGACCAGCGTGGCGCTGATCCCGACCGAAATCACCCTGTTCCTCTGGGCCACCGCATCGTTCGCCGCCGTCCCGGCGTTGCAGATCAACGTGGTGACCTTCGGCAAGGCGGCACCGAACCTGGTGTCGACCCTGAACATCGGCGCATTCAACGTCGGCAACGCACTGGGCGCCTGGGTCGGCGGCAGCGTTATCGCCCACGGCTTCGGCCTGACCCGCGTGCCATTGGCGGCCGCTGCCCTGGCAGTCCTCGCCCTGCTGGTGACGCTGATTACTTTCCGCCAGAGCGGCAATGCCGAACTGGCCCCTGCTACCCATTGATCTGCCACGAGGTTTGTATTTCATGACGACTATTTTCGATCCGATCAAACTGGGCGACGTCGAACTCGCCAACCGCATCATCATGGCGCCATTGACCCGCTGCCGCGCCGACGAAGGCCGGGTGCCGAATGCGCTCATGGCCGAGTACTACGTACAACGGGCCTCGGCTGGCCTGATCCTCAGCGAGGCCACCTCGGTCACGCCGATGGGTGTCGGCTACCCGGATACCCCGGGTATCTGGTCCAACGACCAGGTACGCGGCTGGAGCAACGTAACCAAGGCCATCCACGGCGCGGGCGGCAAGATCTTCCTGCAACTGTGGCACGTCGGCCGGGTCTCTCACGAGTCGTACCTGAACGGTGAGCTGCCTGTCGCACCAAGCGCCATTCAGCCAAAAGGCCACGTCAGCCTGGTGCGCCCTCTGGCCGACTACCCGACCCCACGCGCCCTGGAAACCGCTGAAATCGCCGACATCGTCGACGCCTACCGCACGGGTGCCGAAAACGCCAAGGCCGCCGGTTTCGACGGCGTGGAAATCCACGGCGCCAACGGCTACCTGCTTGACCAGTTCCTCCAAAGCAGCACCAACCAGCGCACCGACCACTACGGTGGCTCCCTGGAAAACCGCGCCCGCCTGTTGCTGGAAGTGACCGACGCCGCCATCGAAGTCTGGGGCGCCGGCCGCGTGGGCGTGCACCTGGCGCCTCGCGCCGACTCCCACGACATGGGCGATGACAACCTGGCGGAGACTTTTACCTACGTCGCTCGAGAGCTGGGCAAACGTGGCATCGCGTTCATCTGCTCCCGGGAAAAAGAAGGCGCCGACAGCCTCGGCCCACAACTGAAAGAAGCATTCGGCGGCCCGTACATCGCCAACGAACGTTTCACCAAAGACAGCGCCAACGCCTGGCTGGCGGCTGGCAAGGCTGACGCAGTAGCCTTCGGCGTGCCGTTCATTGCCAACCCGGACTTGCCGGCCCGCTTGAAGGCTGATGCGCCGTTGAACGAGCCGCGTCCGGAACTGTTTTACGCTAAAGGTCCAGTGGGCTACATCGACTATCCGGTGCTGTAAAACCGAACAGCAACACGCACTACAACAAAGCCTCGTCTCGAAAGAGCCGGGGCTTTGTATTACGGGTGTCTTGACCTTCAGGCAGTGAGGGTATTGGCGCGCTGACGGCTAGACCCGTTAGATCAATTGACACAAATCTCCTACAAAATACGCACCCCGCTACCTGTCCACCTGGCGGCTCTACGTATATAAAGCAGTCTGCGGCGCTCGTCCCTTGACATCGCTGCTGCTACTTACGCATTTTGTTTCATTTGCGCAGGCTGGGACTGAAGCGCAGCATATCCAACCCTGTATCGGCCCAGCGCTCGGCCTCGGCGTGCAGCTCAAAGCTGTCCGGTGCCAGCAGCCACTGATACAGAATGCCGTCAATGTAGGCATGCAGGCTGATGGCGGCACGGACGGTGTCGAGGTCTGCCGGCAATTGCCCACGGTTGACTGCGTTACGCAAGGCGAGGCCGATCCGCACGTTGCAGTCCAGGCTGGCGGCCTGACGCTGCTGACGCAGGTCGCACATTTCATCGGTGAATTCGCACTTGTGAAACAGGATCTCATTGAGACGCCGGGTTTTCGGGTCCAGGGCAATCTGATGAAACAAATGAATCAGCAGCTTGCGCATGCAGCCCAGGGGGTCGGGTTCGTCCTCGCTCTCGCTGGCCTTGGCCATGTCATCCAGTGGTTCGTGCAAGCTATCGAGCATCGCCTGCACCACATCGGCCTTGTTGCTGAAATGCCAATAGATGGCCCCGCGAGTGACGCCGGCCAGGGTCGCGATATCGGCCAGTGTCGTGCGCGCCACACCCCGCTCGTAGAAGGCTTTTTCTGCCGCTTCGAGTATCTGGTTACGGGTTTCCTGGGCTTCCTCTTTGGTACGACGGACCATGGCAGTACAACCTCGATCAGGATGCTTCAGCAGTCTGAACATCCACTGAATAAAATTGCAGCGAGCGCTCTTGGGACTCGTCTGCGGCCTACAATTCAAACCTTCGCGGAGCATTTGTAACGGGATAAGTACAACGCCAAAGGTATTTACAAACAACCATGAACGTAAGTATATTCCTTAGCAAGCTACTTATCCACTCAGCGCACATTTTTTACCTTTCACACTTTCTAGTGCGCACCTAGCGCGCCTGACCCGAGGATTTTCATGCAATTCAAGCCAGCTGTTACCGCTCTGGTCACTGCCGTCGCCCTTGCATCGCTGCTCAGCGGATGTAAAAAGGAAGAGGCGGCCCCCGCCGCACCACCCCCTCAGGTCGGCGTCGTGACGCTGCAGGCACAATCGTTCACCCTGACTTCCGAGCTTCCGGGTCGTACCAGTGCGTTCCGCATTGCCGAAGTCCGCCCGCAGGTCAACGGCATCATTCTCAAGCGCCTGTTCAAGGAAGGCGGCGACGTCAAGGCCGGCCAGCAGCTGTACCAGATCGATCCGGCCGTCTATGAAGCCACGCTGAAAAGCGCCGAAGCCAACCTGCAGCAGACCAAGTCGATTTCCGACCGCTACAAGCTGCTGGTGAAAGAGCAGGCCGTGAGCCGTCAGGAATACGACACGGCGCTGGCCAACCGCATGCAGGCGGAAGCTTCGGTGCAGACGGCCCAGATCAATGTGCGCTACACCAAAGTCTACGCGCCTATCAGCGGTCGAATCGGTCGCTCCAACGTGACCGAAGGTGCCCTGGTTACCAATGGCCAGGCCGAGGCCTTGGCGGTGATCCAGCAACTCGATCCGATCTATGTCGACGTGACCCAGTCGTCCGTGGAGCTGCTGGAACTGCGCCGTGAACTGGAAAGCGGGCGCCTGCAAAAGGCCGGTGACACCGCCGCGGCGGTCAAGCTGACCCTTGAAGACGGCAGCCAGTACAAGCTGGACGGTAAACTTGAGTTCTCCGAAGTCTCGGTAGACCAGACCACCGGTTCCGTGACGTTGCGCGCCGTGTTCCCCAACCCTGACCACACCCTCCTGCCCGGCATGTTCGTTCACGCTCAGCTGCAGGCCGGTGTGAACAGCGCAGCGATCCTGGCACCCCAGCAAGGCGTGACTCGTGACCTCAAGGGCGCGCCAACAGCACTGGTCGTGGGCCCGGACAACAAGGTCGAGCTGCGCCAGCTCAAGGCCAGTCGCACCGTGGGCAGCCAGTGGCTGATCGAAGATGGCCTGAAGGCGGGCGATCGACTGATCACCGAAGGGCTGCAGTACGTCAAACCTGGTGTCGAAGTCAAAGCCACTGAAGCGACTAACGTAGGCACCAAGAACCCGGTCCCCGCACAGGCAGCTGACAAGGCTTCCAGCGGCAAAGGGGAGTAACCCATGTCCAGATTTTTTATCGACCGTCCGATTTTCGCCTGGGTAATTGCCCTGGTGATCATGCTGGTCGGGGCACTATCGATCCTCAAACTCCCGATCAACCAATACCCGAGCATTGCGCCACCGGCCATTGCGATCCAGGTAACCTACCCAGGCGCGTCCGCACAAACCGTGCAGGACACCGTGGTCCAGGTGATCGAGCAACAGCTCAACGGTATCGATAACCTGCGTTATGTCTCCTCGGAAAGTAACTCCGACGGCAGCATGACCATTACCGCGACCTTCGAGCAGGGTACCAACTCCGATACCGCCCAGGTCCAGGTGCAGAACAAGCTGAACCTGGCCACCCCGCTGCTGCCGCAAGAAGTGCAGCAACAGGGGATCCGCGTAACCAAGGCGGTGAAAAACTTCCTGTTGGTCATCGGTGTGGTGTCGCGTGACGGCAGCATGAACAAGGACGACCTGTCCAACTACATCGTGTCCAACATGCAGGATCCGATCTCGCGGACCGCCGGTGTCGGTGACTTCCAGGTCTTCGGTTCCCAGTACGCCATGCGCGTCTGGCTCGATCCGGCCAAGTTGAACAACTTCAACCTGACCCCGGTAGACGTCAAGGCGGCCATCGCGGCGCAGAACATCCAGGTGTCCTCCGGCCAACTGGGCGGCTTGCCTGCTGCACCTGACCAGCAGCTGAACGCTACCATCATCGGCAAAACCCGCCTGCAGACCGCCGAGCAGTTCAACAAGATCCTGCTCAAGGTCAACAAGGACGGCTCGCAAGTGCGTCTGTCCGATGTCGCGGATGTGGGTCTGGGCGGTGAGAACTACAGCATCAACGCTCAGTTCAACGGCGCACCGGCTTCCGGCCTGGCGGTGAAACTGGCCAACGGTGCCAACGCCCTCGACACCGCCAAGGCACTGCGCAACACCATCGAAACCCTCAAGCCCTTCTTCCCGCAAGGAATGGAAGTGGTGTTCCCGTACGACACCACGCCAGTGGTGACCGAATCGATCAAGGGTGTGGTTGAAACCCTGGTCGAAGCGATCGTGCTGGTGTTCCTGGTGATGTTCCTGTTCCTGCAGAATTTCCGCGCCACGGTCATCACCACGATGACGGTGCCGGTGGTACTGCTGGGTACCTTCGGGATTCTCGCGGCGTTCGGTTTCAGCATCAACACCCTGACCATGTTCGGCATGGTGCTGGCCATCGGCTTGCTGGTGGACGATGCCATCGTTGTGGTGGAAAACGTCGAACGGGTCATGAGTGAAGAAGGCCTGTCACCCAAGGAGGCCACCAAGAAATCCATGGGGCAGATCCAGGGTGCACTGGTGGGTATCGCCCTGGTGCTCTCGGCGGTACTGCTGCCAATGGCGTTCTTCAGCGGTTCTACCGGGGTGATCTACAAGCAATTCTCGATCACGATCGTCTCGGCCATGGCCCTGTCGGTACTGGTTGCCCTGATCTTCACGCCGGCGCTTTGCGCCACCATGCTCAAGCCGATTCCGAAAGGCGAACATGGCACCCCGAAACGCGGCTTCTTTGGCTGGTTCAACCGCAGTTTCGACCGCGGCGTCAAAAGCTACGAGCGCGGCGTTGGCAACATGCTCACGCACAAGGCCCCTTACCTGCTGGCCTACGTGATCATCGTGGTCGGCATGATCTGGTTGTTCACCCGCATTCCAACGGCGTTCCTTCCGGAAGAAGACCAGGGCGTACTCTTCGCCCAGGTGCAGACCCCGGCCGGCTCCAGCGCCCAGCGGACCCAGGTGGTGATCGACGAAATGCGCGAATTCCTGCTACGGCCGTCCAAGGACGGCGGCGAAGGCGATGCGGTGGCCTCGGTGTTTACCGTGAACGGCTTCAACTTCGCCGGTCGCGGCCAGAGTTCGGGCTTGGCCTTTATCATGCTCAAACCCTGGGGCGAGCGAAACGCCGATAACAGCGTATTCAACCTGGCCGCCCGGGCCCAAAAGCATTTCTTCTCGTTCCGTGACGCCATGGTGTTCGCCTTCGCGCCACCTGCGGTACTGGAGCTGGGCAACGCCACGGGCTTTGACGTATTCCTCCAGGACCGTGCCGGCATCGGCCACGAAAAACTGATGGAAGCGCGCAACCAGTTCCTCGGCATGGCCGCGCAGAGCAAGGTGCTGTCGCAGGTACGTCCCAACGGCCTGAACGACGAACCGCAATACCAGCTGGAAATCGATGACGAGAAGGCTAGTGCCCTGGGCCTCACGCTCAGCGACATCAACACCACCCTGTCGATTGCCTTGGGCAGTAGCTACGTCAACGACTTCATCGACCGCGGTCGGGTGAAGAAGGTGTACGTGCAAGGCCAGCCTGATTCGCGGATGAGCCCCGAAGACATCAAGAAATGGTACGTGCGTAACTCCGAAGGAACCATGGTGCCGTTCTCGGCCTTCGCCAAGGGCAAGTGGATCTACGGCGCACCTAAGCTGTCGCGTTATAACGGTGTAGAGGCGATGGAAATTCTCGGAGCCCCGGCGCCGGGTTATTCCACCGGTGAGGCCATGGCCGAAGTCGAAGCGCTGGCGAAGAAACTCCCGGCGGGTGTAGGGATTTCCTGGACCGGCCTGTCGTACGAGGAACGCCTGTCCGGCTCGCAGGCTCCGGCGCTGTACGCGTTATCGCTGCTGATGGTGTTCCTGTGCCTGGCGGCTCTGTACGAAAGCTGGTCGATTCCGATTGCGGTGATGCTGGTAGTACCTTTGGGGATCATCGGGGCACTGCTGGCGACCAGTCTGCGCGGGCTGTCCAACGACGTTTACTTCCAGGTGGGCCTGTTGACGACTATCGGCCTGGCGGCGAAAAACGCCATCCTGATCGTTGAATTCGCCAAGGAACTGCACGAGCAGGGCAAGAGCCTGCGAGAGGCGGCGATCGAAGCCTGCCGCATGCGTTTGCGCCCGATCATCATGACCTCGCTGGCCTTTGTCCTGGGCGTAGTGCCCCTGGCGATTTCCACTGGTGCCGGCTCAGGTAGCCAACATGCCATCGGTACAGGCGTTATTGGCGGTATGATCACGGCCACGGTCCTGGCGATTTTCTGGGTACCACTGTTCTTCGTTACCGTGTCGTCCATTGGTCAGCGCAAAAAAACCGACCCGGATGACACTACTGAAACTCCTAAAGAGGCTGGCCAATGAGCAAGTCACTACTCTCCCTGGCAGTCGCCGCGTTCGTACTTGGTGGCTGCTCGCTGATACCCGATTATCAGCAGCCTGAAGCACCGGTGGCGAGCCAGTACCCGCAAGGGCCGGCTTATTCGCCGGCCCAGGCGCCAGGTCAGGCCGCTGCTGAACAGGGCTGGAAGCAGTTTTTCCATGACCCGGTCCTGCAACAGCTGATCCAGGTGGCCCTGGAAAACAACCGTGACCTGCGAGTCGCCGCATTGAACATCGACGCCTTTGCCGCGCAGTACCGCATCCAGCGTGCGGACCTGTTCCCGGCGGTGTCGGCCAATGGCACTGGCAGCCGCCAGCGCGTTCCGGCCAACGCTTCGCAAACCGGCGAGGCAGGGATCACCAGTTCCTACTCGGCTACGGTCGGCATCAGCGCTTACGAACTCGACCTGTTCGGTCGTGTTCGCAGCCTGAGTGAAGAAGCCCTGCAACAGTACTTCGCCACTGAAGAAGGCCGTCGCAGCACGCAAATCAGCCTGGTGGCCAACGTGGCCAACGCCTACCTGACCTGGCAAGCCGACAAGGAACTGCTCAAGGTGACCCAGGACACCCTTGGTGCGTTCGAGGAGAGCTACAAGCTCACTTCGCGCAGCAACGAAGTGGGCGTCGCCTCGGCACTGGACCTGGCGCAGTCGCGCACCTCGGTGGAAAACGCCCGGGCGCAACTGGCCAAGTACACCCGCCAGGTCGCGCAGGATGAAAACAGCCTGGTGCTGCTGCTCGGTACCGGCCTGCCGGCGAACCTGCAGCCCACCCGGCCCCTGGCTGACGACTTGCTGAGCGATGTACCGCCAGGCCTGCCGTCGGACTTGCTGCAACGGCGCCCGGACATCCTCCAGGCCGAGCGCAACCTCAAGGCCGCCAACGCCAACATCGGCGCCGCGCGGGCTGCGTTCTTCCCGAGCATCAGCCTGACAGCCAATGCCGGTTCCCTGAGTCCGGACCTGTCCGGCCTGTTCAAGGGCGGCTCGGGCACCTGGTTGTTCCAGCCGCAGATCAACCTGCCGATCTTCAACGCCGGCAGCCTGCGTGCCAGCCTGGATTACTCGAAAATCCAGAAAGACATTGGCGTGGCGAACTACGAGAAGTCCATTCAAACGGCCTTCCAGGAAGTCGCCGACGGCCTGGCAGCGCGCCAGACCTACACCCAGCAGCTGCAGGCGCAGCGTGATTTCGTCACCGCGAACCAGGACTACTACCGTCTGGCCGAGCGACGTTATCGCATTGGTGTCGACAGCAACCTGACCTTCCTCGATGCCCAGCGCCAGTTGTTCAGCGCCCAGCAGGTACTGATCACCGATCGTCTGGCCCAACTGGTCAGCGCAGTCAATCTGTACAAGGCACTGGGTGGTGGCTGGAATGCGCAAACCGCGCAAAACGAGCCGGTGAAAGAAGAAGCGCCGAAACTGAAGTTGTTCTGATAGCGCTTTTCGCAATATCGAAGCCCACCTTACCGGTGGGCTTTTTGTTGGGCTTCAGGACCAACAGATCGCAGCCTTCGGCAGCTCCTACAGGCATTCGCGCACACCTGTAGATACTCTGTTACCGGTCAAGCTTTCAGCAGGTGTTTTTCGCTGAAAAGCTTGGCCGTGTCGAAATCTTCT